>CAZEHW010000050.1:0-8999 GCA_964511865.1 uncultured Hyphomicrobiales bacterium
AATCTACCAAAGGGCTCTTGCAATTGAATTGGCATTTCAAGGATTATCCTTTGAACGGGAAAAAAATATGGATATAAATTACCGTGAACAAAAGATTGGCAAAAGACGTGTTGATTTTTTTGTTGAAGATTCAGTTATGGTTGAAATCAAAGCGGTTGAAGAACTTAAGGAAGTACATAAAGCACAGGCAATAAATTATTGCGAAGCTTATGGCATTGCAGATGGTTTGCTTTTAAATTTCGGAAGTATCAAGATGGAATTCAAAAGAGTATTTAATAAAAATCTCGTCAATCCTGAAACATTAATGATGGAGTTAAAAAATGCAAAATAAAATATCCTGTCCATCTAAAAATCCATCAATCCTGTTCAAACAATGGGAAGGAAATAATATATGGATAATAAAATAATAAAACTGACAGAATCTGACCTCGAAGAAGCCGCTATCGAGTGGTTTCGGGAGCTTGGCTATGGCTATATTCACGGCTCCGAAATCGAAAGACCGATAAAAAAAGTGGTTCTCGAAGACCGGCTCCGTACCTTTTTGTCAAATACTTATCCGAATATTCCTAACGACAAAATCGAGGAGGCACTCAAGCAATTCGTTTCCAACAATGGCATTGACCTCGACCACCGCAACAGGGATTTCCACCTGAAAATGTCCAAAGGATTCGCTGTAAGTTGGAAGGATAAAGACGGCACAGAAAAGGATTGCCACGTTTACCCCATAGATTTTGATGATATAGGCAACAATGAATTTTTGGTAGTCAATCAGTTCACCATTGACGGCAAAAACACACGCAGACCGGATATAATAATCTTCATCAACGGCATCCCGCTTGTAGTCGTTGAATTGAAAGACATGTTCAATCCCGATACAACGGTTGAAAATGCTTTTCTCCAGATTCAACATTACAAGGAAGATATTCCCTTGCTATTCGAGTACAATGCCGTTACCCTAATTTCAGACGGTCAGGAAACGCTACACGGCACACATTCATCATCGAGGGAGTGGTTTACACAGTGGAAATCCATTGACGGCAGGACAACAGTCGAAGACGGCTTTGAGCTATATTCCTTGATAAAAGGGCTATTCCCGAAAGAAAGATTGCTCAGATACCTGAAGTATTTTATTTTCCACGAAGACCACAACGGAACTTTAATCAAAAAATCTGCAAAGTACCATCAATTTTTCGGAGTTGAATTTGCCGTAGAGCAAACCAAACATGCAATAAAACCCTTTGGTGATGGACGTATTGGCGTTGTATGGCACACACAGGGAGCCGGAAAAAGCATTTCGATGGCGATATATACGGCTATTTTGAAACAAATGCCCGAATTGCAAAATCCAACTATTGTAGTCGAAGTTGACCGCAGAGACCTCGACAGTCAATTACACGGAAATTTCGTTGATGCTCAGGATTTGGTAGGAACTGTTGAGCAGGCAGAATCCACCGAACATTTAAGGCAATTACTCAATACCGAAGGCGGTGGAGTAATCTTTACTACAATTGAAAAATTCCGGTTAATCCAAAACGGTGATGAAAAGGAATTACGACATCCTATTTTGTCCGAAAGAGAAAACATTATAGTCATTGCAGACGAAGCCCACCGCACACAATACGGATTAGTTGACGGTTTAGCACGAAACATAAGAGATGCCCTGCCGAATGCTTCATTCATCGGCTTTACAGGTACTCCGGTTGATTCAAAGGATTCAGATACTATCGGAGTATTCGGCAATACAATCCATGTTTACGATATTAAGCAGGCAGTATCGGACAAGGCAACTGTTCCGATATTTTACGAACCACGTCTTGCACAGTTGCACTTGGCAAACGAAAATATTGATGAGGAAGCCGAAGAAATTATCGGTAACTCAGACGAGGCAAATCGTTTGAAATGGGCGGCAATAGAGGATGCCGCAGGAGCAGATGACCGTGTCCAAAAAGTTGCAAAAGATATTCTCAATCATTTTCTAAACCGCACAGAATCCCTTATTGGTAAAGCAATGATTGTTTGCATGAGCCGAAAGAATTGTGTTAAAATGTATGATGCAATAACAAAACTCGAAAATTGTCCCGAAACGGCTGTTGTAATGACAAGTAACTTAGGCAAAGACCCGATAGAATGGAATAAACATTTCAGAACTAAAAAAGAATTTGAAGGTATCAAGCAAAGATTTAAAAAGCCGGATGACCCTTTGAAAATTGTCATAGTCCGGGATATGTGGCTGACAGGTTTCGATGCACCATGTGTCCATACAATGTATGTTGATAAAATCATGCAGGGACACAGCTTAATGCAGGCAATAGCTCGTGTTAACAGGGTTTTCAAAGATAAACCGTCAGGTTTGGTAGTTGATTATATTGGAATTGGAGATAATCTAAAGAATGCAACTGACAAATACACACAGAGCGGGGGAGAGGGCAAACCAACAATAGATATTGATGAAGCATTTGAAATGTTTGTAACGATTGTTCAGGAAGCAAAAACATTTCTGCCCGATTTTATCAATTATGATAAATGGCGTTCTTTAGGTTCAGGGGATAAAATTCTGATTGCACAGACTTCAGTAAATTACCTTGTAAAAAGCGAAGATGTGTCAAATACGTTTCTTGAATCTGAAAAGGCGTTGAGTTCTTTGGTCCCGATTGTTAAGTCAGACGACAGAATTGTTGAGTTTTCCAATGATATTGGCTATATACAGCATGTAGGAATGGCTTTGCGAAAACTCATTGCACCAAGGGATACTCGGCAAAAGGAATCGGCAATAGAGCAATTAGTAACCCGGAGCATCGAATCAGAGGAAATAATTGATGTTTATGCTATGGCAGGTATCGAAAAACCGGATATATCAATACTCGATGATGATTTCCTCGCCGGTGCAAGAGAGCAAAAGAGCGGTCTTGATATTAAAGTAAAGCTATTGAATAATATTCTTAACAACGAACTTAAATTACGGCTACCTACGAACAAGAAAAAGTATATTTCACTAAAGGAAGAAATTGAAAAGGTCATCGAAAGGTATCACAGCAACGCAATTGATTCCTACACAACCATAGCTGAATTGGTAGAAAGGGCAAAGGAACTTCGCAACGAGGACAAAAGACGTAGTGAATTAGGTCTTGAGCCGGAGGAATTAGCTTTTTATGATATAATCTCACATTCGGTAACAACCATAAGGGATAACGAACTAATCAGGGACATTGTAAAGCGAGTATTCAAAGCCGTAAAAAGCAATTTACAGCTTGACTGGTACAAAAAGGAAAATGCAAAGGCACAAATCCGTTTAGCCGTGAAGCGAGAATTAAGGGACAAGGTCGAGCTTACACAGCTTGATAAAATCTTAGCAGAAATCATGGAGCAAGCCGAAGGACAGTACAAAGATTATCCGATGGTAGGATGAAAAACAAAAAAAGCCGGATTTTACTCCGGCTTTGAATTATTCTTCTTCGAGACTTTTCTTTTCTCTCAGAAGAGCAACATACTCCTTCAGATTAAGGATTTCCTCATCAGAAGGAAAATGCTCTGCAAGCTTTTCAGCTTCAGAAAGATTGGCAACATAGTTGTCCAATGCTTCCATTTCCTCTTCAGAAGGATAATTCTCTGCAAGCTTTACAGTTGCATCGAGATTGGAAACATATTCTTTCAATGCTTCCATATCCTCATCTGTTGGGTAGAACTCGGAAATCTTTTCAGATACTTCGAGTAATCTCTTTTTTAAATTTTCCATTACGAAACTCCTTTAATTATTTATAAAATATTAATTAAAGAGCTTCCTAACCATACCATACCTTACCTTAACTCATCTTACCAATCCTATAAGCTCATACATTTGGAAAGTAAGATAATATGAACCAAATATCAAGATATTGTTCACAATATTCTAAACGGAAATTTATTTCAAATGTTACAAAAAATTTGTAAATTGTTTTTAAATTGTATTACTGATTTCCAAAAAGTACCTGTGGGTACAATACTTCATAGTTGAAAATATCTTAGCCGAAATCACGGAACAAGCCGAGTGAAAGTACAAAGATTTTCCGATGGTAGGGTAGAGAAATATCCACAAAATCAGCAACAGTAAAAAATAGAGAATTGTAAGTTATTGAATAATAAGGAAATATATTACTCACCTATATTCCTGTCCGGCGTACTGAGAGAAACTAAAGTCCTTGTAATATCAATCAGTTACAAGGGCTTATTTTTTGATGTTGACTATTTTATTAACTGTTTTTGTCAATTCATATTGTTGATATACTTTCCTTGGAGGACATTGAATTTATATTTTGATTATTACCTTTCCTACCTGTCCACCCTTCAGAATTAAATCAATCTCTTGATTAAGCTCAACCAATGAAATTTCCTTCACAAGAAACTCAGGATTCTCAAGTTTCCATTCTTTTGTAATTCGTTTCCAGATATTTAACCTGTAATCCATTGGTCTTTCGGCAGAATCAATACCAATTAAATTAATTCCTCTTAAAAGGAAAGGGTAAACAGTTGTTTCAAGATTGTCTGATTCCACAAGTCCGAGAACGCAAACCGAACCACGATGTTTTGTTGATTTAATAACTGTGGATAAAGTATTTCCACCGACAGTATCAATAACCCCGGACCACCTTCCCTTAAGCAAAGGACGACTTGATGTATCATGCAATTCTTCTCTTAATATAACTTCTTTTGCTCCCAATTGTTTCAGGAATTCAATTTTATCAGCTTTTCCGGTTGAAGCAGTAATTTCATAACCGGCTTTAGCAAGCATTCCGACTGCCAGACTTCCTACTCCGCCTGTTGCTCCCGTTACAAGAACATTTCCGGTTTCCGGAAAGATATCATGCTTTTGTAATTCGTTAATGCAGATTCCGGCAGTGAATCCGGCAGTGCCATATATCATAGCTTCACGGAGAGTCGTATTTTCAGGTAATTTAACAACCCAATCCGCAGGAACACGAATATATTCCTGAAATCCGCCTGAAGTATTCATACCGAGATCATAACCGGTAACAAGTACTTCATCTCCATCTTGAAACCTTGAATCAGTGCTTTCAGCTACAATACCGGAAGCATCTACACCGGGAGTATGAGGAAACTTTCTTGTAATTCCTTTATGCCCGGAAGCTGAAAGAGCATCTTTATAGTTAAGGGCAGAATAGGAAACCTTAATTATTACATCTCCCTCAGGAAGTTCAGAAATTAACTTTTTCTTAATACTTCTGCTAAAAATACCATTTTCTGATTCTTCAACAACAAACGATTTAAATGAAATATTATCCATAATCAAACTAATTTGTTACAAAATCCAATTATTTTATTACTAATATAACTTAGATTTCTTTTTTTGCAAACTTTTTATTACTTTTAAATTTACAAACATATCAAAACAAGATAATTATTAAATATATTGAAAGGAAAACAATGGAAATTAAAAAAGTATTGGTAATAGGTGCAGGAACAATGGGCAACGGAATAGCTCACGTTTTCGCACAAAATGGATACAATGTAATTCTTTGCGATGCTTTTGAAAATGCCTTAAAAAAAGGTCTTTCAACAATTGAAAAAAATTTAGGAAGACAAGTTGCAAAAGAAAAGCTTACGAAAGAGCAGGCAGATGAAATCATGAATCGCATTAGCGGTACAAGTAAATTTGAAGATGGTAAGGATGCTGATTTGGTAATTGAAGCTGTTATCGAAAGTAAAGAATTGAAATTTGATATTTTCAGCCAGCTTGATAAAATCGTCAGACCTGATGTCATTATTGCAAGCAATACATCAACAATCTCGATTACTGAAATTGCGGCAAAAACAAGCCGTCCGGATAAAATTATCGGTATGCATTTTATGAATCCTGTCCCCATGATGAAACTTGTCGAAGTTATTCGCGGACTTGTTACAAGTGATGAAACTTACGGAGTCGTTAAAGCTTTGTCAGAGAAATTAGGAAAAATTCCCGTTGTTGCAAATGATTATCCCGGTTTCATTGCAAACAGGATTTTGATGCCATTAATAAATGAAGCTTGTTTTGCTGTTATGGAAGGTGTTGGTACTGTTGATGCTATTGATAATGTTGCAAAACTTGGATTGGCGCACCCGATGGGACCGCTTTTCCTTGCCGATTTAATTGGTTTGGATGTAACATTAGCAATTATGAATGTTTTACACGAGGATATAGGTGATCCAAGGTTCAGACCTTGCCCATTGCTTAAGAAATTGGTTGCGGCAGGATACTATGGCAGAAAAACAGGCAAAGGATTTTATGATTATTCCGGTGAGAACCCTGTTCCTGTAAAAATTTAATAAATTGACATTTGTTAGTTGTAAGTTGTCAGTTTTTAGAATTATTAATAAGGGGCTTATTTGTTATAAATAAAATCCCCTTTTGAGAATGGTAGGTGTGCGTTCTTATATAATTTATTTTCTAAAACCGATTTTACCGGAAACGGTTTTTGGTTCAAATATTACGAAGTTTAATAATAATGATAATTTTTTAAATTAATTTATTGGAGTAATGATGAGAGGAAGTCAATCCCAAAAGTTTGATTCGGATAATCCTAATGTATTAGCCGCTTATCAGGCAGAAACAAACGGGGAGTATCTGGTTGCAATTGAGCATTATAAAAAAGCTTTAGCCGAAGAACCTGATTTAGGTATAGTTTTTAAACACTGTGGAAATGTTTATTACCGGATAGGTATGTTGAATGAAGCTGTAGAAAATCTGGAAAAAGCCACTGAATTACTTCCAAATTTTCCTACTGCCCATTATGAATTAGGATTAGCATATTACAGACAGGTCAGAATCAGGAAAGCTATTAATGAAATGAACATTGTATTGCACGTTGACCCCGATTTCCTAATGGCACACTATTGGTTGGGGATTTTAAATTATCATTACGGACACTTGCGTGATGCTAAAAAACATTACAAGGTTGTAACAGAGAAAAATCCAAACTTTACCATAGCTTATTTTCATTTGGGTAATACTAACTTAAGGTTAGGCTACTATGAAGAAGCCATAGATAATTTTAAAACTGTACTTGATAATAATGAAGAAAGTCCTGCAACCTTAACATTATTAGGTGATGCTTATTTGAATCTGGACAGAAAAATTGAAGCAAGAAAATCATACAAAAAAGCATTGGAGATAGATCCTGAGGATAGAAAAGCTAAGAGAGGACTTAAGCTATTGGATGATTTCGATGATGTAAGTTTTTAGACTAATTTTTTGCTGAACATTTTATAATAAATTTATTCTGCTTAAAAAAAAGGGACACATTTTCGTGTCCCTTTTTTTGTAAAAAGTTTCTTACTTTACAATAATCATTTTCATAGTTTTTTTGTCTTTATCCATGCTCAATGTATAGTAATAAATTCCTGAAGGAAGATTGTTGGTATTAATCTCAAAATGGTGCACTCCTTCGGGAAAGAAACCTTTCGAAATAGTTTTTATTTCAATTCCGCTATTATTATGAAGTCGTAAGTCAATATATGATGGATGTGTCAACTCAAGACTTATTGTTGTGTTGTTGACAACAGGATTAGGATAATTATATAGTGATAAAATCCAATTTCCTAAATCAATAACTCCCAAAATATTTGGTTCACCATAATAGAATGTCTGTTTTTCAGTACTATCCCATCGGGAATTAGACCATTTTAATAATAGCTGAGAAATTATTCTGTTCTCAGTATCATAACCATAAATATATTTTTCTGAATCAGCCCAAACTGAATCAATGTATTTCTGAATCAGTTGTTCAGTATGAATCCCTTGAATATTGTTTGTATAAATATTTTTTGTATCATTACTCCAATTATATAACCATGTATAATAATTATCTTCAATTAAAAAACCGGATTCATCATAAATATATTCTGATTTTGATGAATTTCTATACCAGTTATTCATTTCATTCCACTTTTCGGTAACAGAAATTACAGGATTATTATCATCATTGAAAGTTGTACTTGTTTTTGTTGTGTTTATCCAGGTAGAAATACTGTCAACAAATTTTTGATTTGTAACAATGAAAGTTTTTTCAACATCATCATAAGTATAAGTAGAACTGGTAGTATATTCCCATCCGTCATTATTACTCCATGAATAATTATAATCTATGTATTTTTCCCCATCCTGATTATATGAATATTCCTTTTTCTCGAGATTTGACCAACTGCTTGAAGTAGGACTCCATATTTGAACTTCCTCCTGAACCAACATATTAGTTTTATCGAAAGTGTAATTTACTCTACTATTGTCTTGCCATTCTTCATTTACAAATCTTTGTGTAAGGTCCTGAAGCAAATTGTTTTGTTCGTCGTAAAAGTATAAGTTTTGAGTATTTGCTAACCACCCTACATTTTCAGTTTTCATAATCATTATCATTATCAATTTACCGTTATCATCATAATCGAATGTTTGAGTATCCTGTAAAACCCAATCATTATTTTGCCATAAATAATTAGATATTTCAGATAATCTATTATCTTCATATACGTATTCAACTTTGCTAAAATTAATTATATTATTTCCCCAATATGCTTTCGTAATAGTTTCAGTAAGGTTGTTTTCTTCGTCGTATATATAAACAATAAAAGCAGTATTTCTCCAATTACCTTGTCCCCATCTTTTCGAAAATACAGTATCAATTATATTTGATTCATTGTATTGATAAATATAATATCTATTATTTTCCCATGTGTTATTTCGCCATCTTTGACCAAAAGCAAATATTTTTTGCCCTTCAGCATTAAATGTGGAACTTGTTCTGTAATTTTCATTCCAAACACCATCATCAGAATTCCATGTGAAATATGTAGAATCAATAATATTATTATTATCGTCCAGAGTATATTGATTTTTTGTTGAGAATTTTAGAGTATCATTAATTAAATCTTCGGTAATGTCTTCCAATAATTTTTTATTTCCATCATAGTAATATGTACGTTTACCAAAAAAAACTAATTCATCTCCACTCTTCCTAAAAATGTTAACCAAATTT
>CAZEHW010000050.1:9009-17890 GCA_964511865.1 uncultured Hyphomicrobiales bacterium
GATACCATCTTCATCGTAGGTATAATTAAAACTACTCGAAACTACTAAAGCTTTTAATTCCCATTTCAATGTCTCTTTGGAATTCAACACTTCATTTTCTGCCAAAAATTTGTTTCTAATACCGAATTTATCCTGAGCAAAGCAGTTCATAGTTAACATGAACGCAAGAAACAGTATTGTAATATGAAATTTTCTATTCATAATATATCCTTATTAATTTGTTTTTGTTATTTTAAATTTATCTCTTAGATATTCTCATATAAAAAAAATGTTTTATTCATTTTTTTCAACCACGATTAATACTTTGTCAGCATCTACCTGCTCGCCGACTTGTGCATTTACCTCTGTAACCTTACCGTCTATTGAAGCATACAAAGTAGTTTCCATTTTCATGGCTTCAACAATGATTAATGCATCGCCTTCTGAAACTGTTTGACCAGTTTCAACAAGAACTTTCACGATTGTTCCGGGCATAGGAGGGAGAACAATCTGCTTATTACCGGAGTCTGTTCCATTGTCATCAAAAGATTTCTCCTCTTCTTTTACTTTGTCAAATACAATGCAATCTCCATCACAATTGACAAATATGTGATTATCATCCTCTGCTGTATAAAATTTTAAGTATTGCTCATTTACTGATGAATCCGGAATCGCAAATGAAAACATATTGGGAAGTGAATTACCCTTCTTAAAGATTTGAGTATTCCCATTTATTTTTGTTATAATTTGGTCACCTTTCTCATCAACATCAACATCATAAACATTATTTTCATATTTCAAATTCATTTTATCTCCGATTATTTAGATGAACAAATTTCCCATTTACCAATTGAATCCCATGGTGTTGGGATTTTTCCGTTTCCGTTTGAGAAAGTAATTTCGGTTTTCTTATTTTTTTGAGTAAATAAAGTGGCGGCTGTTAAAGCAGCATTTACGAAAATATCAGATATGGAAACTTTTTCACTCATATTGTTTTCGATAAAATTTGTGAAAGTATTACCTTTGACAAATTCAGGATGCTCCAGGCAATTAATCATAAATTTAATTGATGTTTTAACACCTAATATTATATTTTGTTTGAGTGCAAGAATAATTCTTTGTCGTGCTTCTTCTCTGTCTTTTCCCCATACGATTAACTTTGCTAAAACCGGGTCATAAAATACGGAAATTTTACTGCCCTGATAAATTCCGCAATCATACCTGATACCCGGTCCTGTAGGCTCTTTCAGATATAGAATATTTCCTGAGGACGGCATAAAATTATTATCTGCATCTTCAGCATAAATTCTACACTCAATTGCATGTCCTGTTTGTTTCAAATCTTCTTGTTTATAAGGTATTTGTTCTCCGTTTGCAATTGATATTTGTAGCTTTACAAGGTCAATTCCTGTAGTCATTTCGGTAACTGGATGTTCTACCTGAATTCTTGCATTAACTTCCAGAAAATAGAAATTTTTGTCTTTGTCAACAAGGAATTCAACAGTTCCGACACTATCGTAATTTGCAGCTTGAGCAACTTTAACAGCGGTTTCTCCCATTCTTTTTTGCAAATCAGCATCCATTACGGGTGATGGAGCTTCCTCGATAATTTTTTGGTGACGTCTTTGAATCGAGCATTCACGCTCAAACAGATAAACTACATTTCCATGACTGTCAGCGGCTATCTGAAATTCAACATGCCTCGGTGATTCAATGTATTTTTCCAAATAAACTTCATCGCTTCCGAAAGCTGATTTGGATTCTCTCATAGCCGACTCGACAGCATCTTTCAGCTTATCTTTTTGATTAACAACCCTCATTCCTTTTCCACCACCGCCGGCAGATGCTTTAATTAAAACGGGAAAGCCCATTTCATCTGCTGTTTTTTCAAAATCCTCAATGTTGAAAGAACTTGTTTTCATTCCGGGAATTACAGGTACACCTGACTTGAGCATTAATTGCCTGGATAGTACTTTTGAACCAAGTAGCTCCATTGGCTCAGGTTCCGGTCCTATAAAAATCAAACCGGATTCTCTCACTTTTCGGTTGAAAGCACTATTTTCAGCAAGAAATCCATAACCCGGATGAATTGCATCGCATCCTGAATCTTTTGCAGCATTTATAACAGCATCCTGATTCAGATAAGATTGTAATGCAGGAGCCGGACCAATACAAACTGCTTCATCAGCAGATAATACATGTAATGCTTCGGAGTCTGCTTCAGAATACACTGCAACTGTTCTGATACCCATTTCCTTGCATGCCCGTATTATCCTGCATGCTATTTCACTTCTATTAGCTATTAATACTTTTTTTATCACTTGCAATCCTTATATATACTTTCTTTTACAAACATTCAATTCCATCGGGATTGTTTTGTTCCAACCCACTTCTTTCTTTCTCCCTTCTTCCTTTTCTCCATATTATTCATTTTTCATTATTCGTTATTCACTAAATTTTACCCAACTTGGTTTTCTTTTCTCAAGAAAAGCATTCATTCCTTCCTGACCTTCGGGACTTAATCTCAAATTTGCAATTAACTCTGCTGTATAATTATGAACCTCATCAATACCGATTCTATACCCAACATTGATTATCATTTCCTTCACGCTTTTTACTGCCTGCGGTCCGTTTTGTAATATTAGATTTACCTTTTCATTAACGGCATCATCGAGTTTTTCCGAAGGAACTGCATAATTTATTAGATTTAATTCTTCTGCTCTTTTTGCGGTAATTCTTTCGCCGGTGATAAACAGTTCTCTGGCACGAGGTTCTCCTATTCTGCTCATTACAAAGGGGGAGATGGCTGCCGGAACAAGCCCCAATTTAACTTCACTCAATCCAAATTTTGCATTTTCATCGGCAATTAAAATATCGCAAACAGACATTAAACCGACACCGCCTCCCACAGCAGAGCCATTGACTCTTGCAATAACGGGTTTGGGATGAGTAAATATCAAATACATTAAGTTTGCCAATTTCAAGGACTCTTCGAGATTTTGTTCGTAAGAATAATTTACTACACTTTTCATCCAGTTCAAATCTGCACCTGCACAAAATGACTTTCCATTACCTGTGATGACAATAACCCTGACTTCGTTTTCGTCCTTCAATTTATCGAAAGTATCGTATAAATCATTGATTAGGAAATTGTTAAAAGCATTATGAACTTCAGTTCTGTTCAAAGTAACTCTTGCAACTCTATCTTCAATATTTACAATTATTGTCGAATAATTTGTATAATCGCTCATTTATAATATTCTTAATTAAAATACATTAGTTCAAAAATATTAAAATAAAAACAAAATTGCTAATAGAAAAATTGTTATTTAAATATGTATCTAAAAAGAAGTAAGTAGACGACAGATAGGAAAGGGGAGAAGAGAAAATGCATTTTTGTCGTTCCTGCGAAAGCAGGAACCCATTAACACTATTATTAATAAAAAACTTTCCAACTTTTAAACTTTTATACTTTATAACTACAAAAAACTATATTACTACTCAGCAATATAGTTTTATTTAATTCGTTATAGTAAAATAAGAATTGACAAATTATGTCTGAATAATAAATTATTTATTTTGTAAGGAGAAAAAAATGGAATTTTTAACAAAAGAAACTTTTTTGCAGAAAGTATTCGATTTCGAACACAACCAGGAATGGAAGTTTGCAGGTGACAAACCCTGCGTAATTGATTTTTATGCTGATTGGTGTGGTCCATGTAAGATGGTTGCTCCAATAATGGATGAATTATCTAAGGAATATGCAGGGAAAGTTGATATTTATAAAATTGATACTGAAGCTCAGCAGGAATTAGCATCTGCATTTGGTATTCGAAGCATACCTTCGGTTTTATTTGTTCCAATGAATGACAAACCTCAAATGTCTGTCGGAGCATTACCAAAAGAAGGCTATATTAAAGCTATTAATGAAGTACTTGGGGTTGAACATCCTAATGTTACAAATAACTAAAAACATTCATGAATAAGTACACAAAACTTGCATTAGGTGCTGTGGCAGGAGCCATTTTGGGCTATGCCTATTATTACTTTATCGGTTGCAGTTCCGGTTCTTGTCCTATAACTTCCAACTGGCATATCAGTACTTTGTATGGTACTGTAGTAGGACTTGCATTGGCTTTTCCGAATAAGAAGAAGGAAATTAAAAGCAATGAAAACGGAAAATCGAATCAATAAAGATACTTCAATCGAAGATTTACTTTCTGAGATTCCTGATTCCGTAAACTATCTCAGGGAAAAAGGGATAAGATGTTTTGTCTGCGGAGAGCCGATTTGGGGAACACTCGAATCGGCTTCCAAGGAAAAAGGATTTTCTGATAAAGATATTGATATTTTTGTTCGGGAAATTAATCAGCTTCCAAAAAAGTTACGAGTTTAAATAGCTCTGCCTCTCAATTGAAAAATCAATTCAAGATACTCTCTTATACTAAAATTTGAATATTATAACAATTCATGTTATTTTAATGATTTAATTTTGTTGTAATATTGAATAATTAATATGAATCAGAAAATGCTTATTGACAATCTCCTGAAATTGTTTCAGGGTGATACTACTACACTACGTTTGAATGAAATCGCTAAAGATTTGTCCATATCCTCCGATAGTCCGGAATATATTGTTTTAAAATCAATTCTTGTTGAATTATGTTCACAAGGAATTTTATCAAAATCTACTCGCAGAAGATTCAGTTTGAATGTCAGCGAAGGCGTTTCGACCAATGAAGGAATCATTCATATCAAGGGAGGACAGGGTTTTGTTCTAATGAGCCACGACCAAGAGGAAAAAGTCAGAGTGAAGAAAAGATATCTGAATACTGCAATGGATGGGGATACTGTCATTATCAGATATTTACCTGTTAAAAAGAACAGAAAACCTCGTGGTGAGGTCATTAAGATTTTGGAAAGAAATGATATAGAAATTCCCGGTAAAATTGAATTTTACGATAATATTTATTATTTCATCCCTGATGATGAAAAATACTATGTTGATTTCTTAATTAAAGAAAATAAGTTAAATGGTGCCAAAGATGGTGACAAAGTGAAAGTAAAATTACTTCACTGGGACAACCCTATGAAAAGTCCACAAGGTGAGGTTGTGAAAATTGTATCTTCACCTTCCGCAGTAGGTCTTGTTGCCGCAGAATTTGATTCAATCGTTGATGAATTTAATCTTCCTGAAGAATTTCCTGATAAAGTTCTTAAACTTGTTAAAGGCATCAAAAAGCCCGATATGAAAAGCATTGCAAGGGAACGGCTTGACCTCAGAGACGAAACTATTATAACTATTGACCCGATTGATGCAAAAGATTTTGACGATGCTTTGTCTTTAAAATTCCTTGATAATGGCAATCGTCTTTTGGGTGTTCATATAGCCGATGTCAGCTACTATGTTACAGAAAAGACCGAACTCGATATGGAAGCATTAAAGCGTGGCAACAGCGTCTATCTTGTTGACAGGGTTATCCCGATGCTCCCAGAAGAATTGTCAAATGACCTTTGTTCTTTAAAGCCAAAGCGATTAAGATTAACATTTACAGTATTGATGGAAATCACTCCGAATGGTGTTGTTCAGGATTATCAGATAGCAGAATCAGTTATCAAAAGCTCACGCAGGTTTGCTTACGAAGAAGTTCAGAAAATAATTGAAGATGGTAAGGGAGAACTTGATGATTTGATTTTACCTTTGCACAAACTTGCAGTTCAGCTTAGAGAAAACCGTTTTGCTTTGGGTGGTGTTGACTTTGAATCGGTTGAAGTTAAATTTGAACTGGATGAAAATAAAAACCCAATTAATGCAGAGCCCAGAAGAAGCACTTCGGCTAATAAACTGGTCGAAGAATGTATGCTTCTTGCAAATAAAACTGTGGCAATGCATGTAAGAAAATTATCAAAAAAGTATAAATTACCTGATGTAATGCCATTTCTATATAGAATTCATGATGAGCCAAATCCCGAAAAGCTAAGCGAAAATCTTGCTTTCCTGAAAACACTGGGAGTGAAATTCACTTTAAAAAATAAAACATCAAAAGAGATTAATAGAGTTGTAAAGCTATTTGCTGATAAACCGGAAAAATACATAGTTCATCAGATTTTGCTCCGCTCAATGGCAAAAGCAGAATATTCTCCGAAAAACATCGGTCATTATGGTTTAGGTTTTATGGATTATTCTCACTTTACATCACCAATCAGACGTTATCCGGACTTAATTGTTCATCGTTTGCTTAAGGAATACGCTAAAGGCAAACCAAAACCAAACAAGATTACTTATTACAACACAGTTCTGGAAAATATCGGAAATCATTGCACTGAAACAGAACGCGAAGCAATGGAAGCAGAAAGAGCATGCTCTCGTTTGGCACAAACATTTATGGCAAGGAAATATCTTGGCAAAGACCTTGACGGCAGGATTACAGGCATTACTAATTTCGGAATATTTGTATTGATGGAAGACTTTTGGGGTGAAGGATTAATCCATATCCGCGACTTGCGTGACGATTACTACTACTTCGACGAGCAACAGCACCGCCTTGTAGGAAAAAGAAACAAGATGGTATATAAGCTCGGCGACAAGATAAAAGTCAGAGTGATTCATGTTAATATAGAAGCACGAAAAATCGAACTGGAGTTAGTGAAAATATAAGTTTGGAATTAGGAATGTAGAATTGGGAATTGTAAAATTTAATTTTTTAAACCTTATTCAATACTTTTAACCTTAGTAACACAAAGTAACGAAGGGTTTTAAAACCTTATTACCTTATTTTTTTTGTTCAATAATCTAATAAGGTTAATTGTATTGTTCTTATTTTAGTTACTAATGTTTAAAATAATTTGAAATTTGATAATATAAATTAGTTAGTCGGTGATTGATGATTTTAAATTTTATAATTTAAAACGATTAATATTGTGAAGTTATTATTATCAATTTCTCCTCTTAACCCTCTTAGCCCTCAATGCAGATGCATTAACACGGAAAGTCAAATCAGTGAATTTTGTAACATTTGAACCCAATAATTTCTTTTCTGCAAGGAAGCCAACCATAGCCGCATTATCCATGCAGAATTGCATATCTGGTGCGACTACTTTGATGTTTTGTTTTAAAGCTTGCGATGTAATCTGCTCCCGCAATAATGAATTTGCGGAAACTCCTCCTGCAATGATGATTGCATTTACATTTTTTTCAAGTGCGGCATCTATTGTTTTCTTCACAAGGACATCCACAATTGCCTGCTGAACCGATGCGGCAATATCAGGTGTTTCATTCATAAAATTCTTATCAGGAAATTCCTTTTCAAGAAAATATCTCACAGAAGTTTTCAACCCACTAAAGCTGAAGTTGTAATTATTATCATGAATCATTGACCTTGGGAATTTGTATTTCTTTGGATTTCCTTTCTTAGACAACTTATCAATTTCAGGACCGCCCGGGTAGGGTAGACCAAGCAATGAAGCGATTTTGTCGAATGCTTCACCTGCGGCCTCGTCAACCGTTGCTCCCAAAACAGTGTAATCCGAAAAAGATTCTACATAAAACAAAGCTGTATGTCCACCACTGACAACCAAAGTAATATAAGGAAATTCAACAGTTGAATCCTGCAAACTGCCGGAATAAATATGCCCCTCAATATGATTAATTGGAATAATTGGTTTATTGTATTTTATTGCTAATCCTTTTCCGAAATTGGAGCCAACAAGCAAAGAACCGATTAATCCGGGTTCAGTAGTAACTGCAATAGCATCAATCTCAGATATTCTTGTATTACTGGACTTCAGGGATTCTGTTAATACTTCATAGATATAACTCAAATGAGCCCTTGAAGCCAGTTCAGGTATAACACCACCGTACTTGCTGTGAAAATGCTGTGAGGATATAACATTCCTTAAAACCTTGCCATTTTCAACAACTGAAACCGAAGTATCATCACAGGACGATTCTATGGCTAATATTCTCATTCTTAATCAGTCCTCTTATTTAGTTTATTCAAGAGCATAGTGAGTGAAGTTCCTACTGCTCTTTCTCTGTTGACTTGCCTATCGGTACTGAAAACATATTTCTTTACAGTTACTGACTTCTTATCAGCTAATCCAATGAAAACTGTTCCTATCGGTTTTTCTTCGCTTCCGCCTGTTGGTCCGGCTATTCCGGTTATACCAATTCCGAAATCAGAATTAAAGAGTTTACGGACATTCGATGCGAGTTCAGAAGCGACCTGTTCACTAACTGCACCAAAGTTTATCAATGATTCCTCTCTGACATTTAATATATTTTGCTTGATTTCATTGCTGTAAGCAATCACTCCGCCTTTAAAGAAAACTGAACTTCCCGAAACAGAAGTGAATTCACCTCCTAATAATCCACCTGTACATGACTCTGCTACTGAAACAGTCTTGTTCTTTGCCGACAACATAGCACCCACTATAGAAACCAAACTCTCATCATTCTTCCCAAAAATATAGTTACCTGCTCTTATGAGCAATTCTTTTTCAATTTGTTTTATTTTGGATTGTGCATTTTTAGAATTTTCTGCAGAAACTCCTACTCTCAGATTAACACCCCGATAAGATGGAAGGAAAGCCAATGTGCCACCTTGCAGGAATTGTTCTGGTTCTCCAATTATATCGGCGAGTTTGGATTCCGGTATTCCTGTAGTATGATAATTCTTATATAAAAATATCTCATCATTTCTTTCAACAATATTTTTATGAATGAATGGTAAAACAGAATTATTTATAATGAATTTCATTTCAGACGGGACACCGGGTAAAGATACAATATACTTCCTGTTTTCTTCAAATAACATTCCCGGAGCAGTTCCAACAGCATTTGGTAGTATTTTTGCTTTTGACGGGACTAATGCTTGTTCTTGATTCCGTTCGGTAAGTATAT
>CAZEHW010000051.1:0-17771 GCA_964511865.1 uncultured Hyphomicrobiales bacterium
AATCTTACTCATAATTCAATCATTTTTTAATTTTAAAAAAAAAATAAAATAACAATATCTAAGTGTACCATCAATGTTTAATGACCTTTCCTTCTAAAGCAAAAACGACATCCTCAGCAATATTAGTAGATAAATCAGCAATTCTCTCAAGATTATTGATAATTTTAATAAAATACAACGAACTTTCTACATTCTCAGGTTTTTTCTTCATTTTTTCAATGAAATATTTTGTTAAATCAAATTGGTATTTATCAACTTTTTCATCCCTTTTATTTACACTTTTAGCTAGTTCAATATCTTCGTTAACAAATGATTCAATGCTATTTTTTAGCATTGCTTTAACTTCATCAGCCATTTGCTCAATAAGGTTAAAGAATTTTTGCTTATGATTATCTTTTTTAATTATGTCTCTACCATTAAGTGATATATTGACACAATGGTCAGCCATTCTCTCAATATCCTTGTTCATCTTCATAATCATAAGAAGAGTTCTAAGATTCAACGCTTTCGGAGAAAATTGGGCAATTGCAATTATGCATTGTTTTTCAATACTATTATCAAGTTTGTTAGCTTCCTTTTCTTCGATTTCAATTACATCTGTAAGGATTTCTTTATTGAGTTCGACAAGTCCTTGAATACTTAAGTTTAGCATGTTTTCAACATGATAAGTAAAGCTAACTATTCTACCTTTTAATTTATTTATTTGTTCATCAATCATATTCAAACCTATTTTATATTTTTATATTTCCTTCTTTACATGCTTTTTTTTGATAAATTTTCTACTATTTGGAAGTATTATTAATTTAAAATCTCTCAATTTATAACTTATCTCTCAAAACTTAAAATTTAAAGCTATTTACTATCCAAATTTTCCCATCAAATACTCCTCAGTTCTTTTATCCTTTGGAGTTGTCATCATCTTATTTGTTTTATCGTATTCAATTAATTCTCCAAGATACAAAAAAACTGTGTAATTTGAAATTCTTGCAGCTTGAGCAATGTTATGAGTAACCAATACCATTGTAACATAATTTTTTAATTCTGCTATTAATTCCTCTATATGAGCCGTTGCTTTTGGGTCAAGAGCCGAAGTAGGTTCATCAAGTAAAAGAATTTCAGGTTTCATTGCTAATGCACGAGCTATGCAAAGCCTTTGCTGTTGTCCTCCTGATAAAAATGTACCTTTCTTATGCAGATTATCCTTGACTTCATCCCACATTGCTGATTTTCTCAAAGAATCTTCAACTATATTATTTTTATCTTCTTTGCTCAGCTTGAATCCATTTAGTTTGTATCCGGCGATTACATTATCAAAAATACTCATAGTTGGAAAAGGATTAGGTCTTTGAAAAACCATACCAATTTTTCTGCGGACAACTATCGGTTCCATCTGATACAGATCTTCATCATTAAGTAATATTTCTCCTTCCATTCTTGCATTAGGAGTTAGATCGTGCATTCTGTTAATAGCCCTTATCAAAGTAGTCTTTCCGCATCCGGAAGGTCCCATTATAGCCGTAACATTATTTTTCAGAAAGCTCAGATTGATATCTTTAAGAACTTGAGTTTCATCATAATAAGCATTGAAATTTTTTATCTTTAAAATTTTACTTTCCATCTTTTTATCAATAATTTTGAAATAATATTTAACAATAACACCATAGCCACCAGAACAAATGATGCACCCCAAGCTAATGAGTGCCATTCCTCATACGGACTTCCTGCATAATTAAAAATAAGCAAAGGAAGGGAATTCATTGGACCAAGAATGTTATAAGCCATAAAATGGTTACCGAATGCAGTGAAAAGCAATGGAGCTGTCTCACCTGCGACTCTTGCAACGGCAATAATTACCCCTGTAATTATTCCGCTTAACCCGGCAGGAACCACTACTTTTAATATTGTCTTATAATATGGTACGCCTAATGCCATTGATGCTTCTTTTAACGAGAGCGGTATCATCTTCAAGGTTTCTTCGGTTGATTTTGCAACGAAAGGAATCATCATCAATGCTAATGCAACACTTCCAGAAAAAGCACTAAATCCTCCCATTGGACGGACAACCCATACATATGCAATAATTCCAATTACAATAGATGGTATCCCCTGCAAAATTTCGACACCACTGCTTATCCAAGTAATGAATTTTTTAGATGAATTTTCTGACATATAAATTCCCAATGCTATTGCCGGAGGAATAGCTAAAGCAGATGAAGTTAATATAAGAATTAAAGTCCCAACTAATGCGTTGGCAATACCTCCTCCTGATTCTCCGGGTGGTTTTGGAAGATTTATGAAAAATTCCCAATTAATCGAAGCAATACCCATCTTGGTAATATAGTATAGAATAAATAAAAGCGGTATTGTAGCTAAACCTGATATTATAATCACAAGTATTTTAAATATTTTATCCTGCAATAACCTATATGACAAGTTCTTTGCTTTAATATTCCCTTCTTTAATATTTTTTCTTTTCTGTTTCATTCAGTAGTCTTGATATTTTTTTCTGATTAGCTCATACCTATTGAAAATTTCTTAATGACATATTTTCCAACTACATTAATTAAAGCTGTAACAATCATTAATAGTAAACCAATTTCAATTAGTGCAGATAAATAAATATCACTGGATGCTTCCGTAAATTCATTTGCTATAACACTTGCCATAGTGTTACCCGGTGAAAACAAGCTATCAGGTAACATGTTTGAATTACCAATAACCATTGTTACTGCCATAGTTTCCCCTAAAGCCCTGCCTAATGATAAAAGGACTCCAGCTACTATTCCTGAACTTGAATATGGTAAAATAATTTTTTTTATTACTTCAAAATGCGTAGCACCTAAGGAATAAGCCGCTTCCTTAATATCACTTGGAGTTAAAGAAATTACTTCATAGGCAATTGTTGCAGAATATGGTATAATCATTATTGATAGAATAATTGCAGAAGTTATTATACCAACTCCATAAGGAAGAATATCAAAAGCAAGTTGAAATTCCCGAACTATAGGAACGAATATAAATAATCCCCAAAATCCATAAATAATTGATGGAATGCCAGCTAATAATTCAACTGATGATTTTATATAATTATGCGCTATACCTGATGGAATATATTCGCTTAATAATATTGAAATCGTCAGAGATACCGGAAAAGAAAGAATTAATGCTATAAAAGAAGTGAGCAATGTCCCTATGAGAAATGGATATGCGCCAAATTCATTCATTACGGGGTCCCATGTTTTCCCGGTGATAAATTTGAAACCAAACTCAGTTATAGTTGGATAAGAAAATATAATCAGTGAAACAAAAATTCCGGCAATTAACAAAACAAGTACAATCGCAGATGATGTGATTGACCATTTAAAGATTTTATCACCATTTATTTTTATTTTACCAAACTTTGATTTCATTAGATAACTTTTTTATTATTATTATTTTATTAAAAAATACTGCCATTCTGAATTCCGGTTTTGCCGGAAGAAAGAATCCAAATTAGCAGGATGAGGATTCTCTGCATTTTTAAATGCTCAGAATGACAGTAAAAATTTTATAAATTATAATGTATCAATTGTATTCACTATCCTGCTTCAATGACAACTGATATTAAGTTAAATCATTTAACATTCTTTCCATTAAATTTTATACTTTTCAAAATCACTTCAGCTTTTTTAACAGCCGCAGGACTCAAAGGACCATAATGTAACGGCTTTGCAAGTTTTTGACCATCATGAACCATCCACCATAGAAGGTCAATTAATGCTTTTGCTTCATCTTGTTTCAGTTTAACAGTACTTAATTCATCATAAACAAGTAACCAGGTAAAGCTGCTTATAGGATAACCGTTATAAGCAGAAGTATTTGTTATCGAGACTTCAGTATCATCAGGTAAGTTAATATTTGCGGATTCGCTAACTGACTTAATCGAAGGCATAATATAATTTCCGGATGAATTTTTAACACTTGCAACAGGCATCTTGTTTCCAACAGCATAAATTAATTCTGTATAACCGATTGCACCCGGAGTTTGCTTAATAAGACCGGCAACACCCTCATTGCCTTTTCCACCAAGCCCAACAGGCCAGTTGAGTGATTTACCTCTGCCAACCTTTTTCTCCCAATCAGATGAAACTTTGCTAAGATAGTCACTGAATATATAAGTCGTTCCGCTACCGTCTGAACGTCTTATAACAACAACAGGGAATTTTGGAATTTTAACTTTTGGATTTATTTTTTTTATTCTCTTGTCATCCCATGATTTAATTTTACCAAGAAAAATATCGGCTATTATATCAGGAGTAAATTTTAACTTTGGATTCCCGGGTAAATTATAAGTTATTACTACTGCGCCAAGACAGGTAGGAATATGATGTATTTTTACGGGAGCTTTAGATTTTTCCTCATCTTCCATAACTGCATCTGATGCACCAAAGTTTACTGTCTTGCTTAATAACTGTTTGATTCCTCCACCGGAACCAATTGATTGATAATTAACTTTAACTTTGGTTAACTGATAATAAGTATCAAACATTTTTGAATAAAGAGGATATGGAAATGTTGCCCCGGCACCAACCAATTCAATGGCTTTTAAGGATACAGCTTGACTTATAAAAATAAATGCTGTTATTATCGAAATTAATACTTTTTTCATAAAGAAATCTCCATTATTATTTAAATTAAAACTCTATTTGCATTGTTAATTTTATCAGATTGATATCATCCTTTAAAGGGTCATTAAACATAGCTTTATCAAAATCAAGAATTAAGATGTTATGATGTCCAAAGTCATAACCGACTCCAACAATCATCCTCTGTGCTTCATTATTATCAATATCCGTATTCGAGTCAAAATTATCATATCTAAAAATTGCTTTCCATTTTTCGAATGGTTTTGCTTCGATAAATGCTGAATAACCGTTGATATTTGCTGCTTCAAAAACATTAGTAACATTGGAACCTTTCTGATTACCTTGACCCATAACATATTGCCCGGTAACAGTAAAATACTGGCTTTCATATGAAAGCATAAAAGCATTATTTTGCCAATCAGGAATGGAATCAGTTCCATAATCTTTATTACCCTGTCCAAAAATACCAAAATATGAAAGTTGTAATCCTGGGATTACATCGGGTAAAGGTCTGACTGTTAGTCTTCCTTCAATAGTTTTGTTTTGTGTAGATTCAAGAGCATGATACCCTCCTCCATTGTATACACCAAAAGCAAAGCTTCCGTATCTGCCGGCATATTTGCTATTAACATTCTTTTTATAATCGGCATCCAATTCACCACCCAAATAACCTGCGGCAGTGATACCAAAATCTGCGGAATTGAATAATCCTGAACGTTCCATAAACATAGTTCCCTGCATACGGTAATAATTTATATGTTCTTCAAAATCAAGCCATGGTGTATGAACCTGACCAAACTCAATGTTCGGTTTTGTAATAAATGCTATATCATCAAAAAGATAATGAGCATAAACATATTTTAAACGTACTTTCATATCACCTGTTTCATCCTGATGTGCATCAAGAGTCATTCTGAAACCTAAATTTTTATATATGGATTTCTTTACTGTTAGATAAGAACGGTGAACTTTGAATGCTCCTCCATGTAAACCATCTTCGTCAGTAATTTGTGTTTCGTAGGAAATATAGCTTGTAGACCCAACAGATAGGTCGCTTTTAGCAGTTTCTTCTGCTTTTAGATTGTTCAAGCTATTTAAAAAAATCATGGTAACTGCAATTATCACCATTAAACCCAATTTAAAATACCTTTTCATATCACTCCAATTGATAAATTTGTAAATTGTAAATTAAAATATATTCAAAATTATAGTAATAGTGTTAAGAAAAGATAAATTTATTGTTAAGTTTGTGTTAAGATTGTAAATGTCATATATATAAATTTCTTGGAACAAGGATATTCTTCATATAAGTAACAATTTTATGAAATTTGATTTTTCAAAAAATATTTCTTTACCATTATTGAATTATTATCTATATTGCTGAAGTGTTATATAGTAATTTAATAAAAACTACTTAAATTTTGAAAATTAATTAATTGATTTTTAAGTTTCTAAGGATATATATGAAAATATTGATTACCTTAATTGCATTTTGCATTGCAATAAATATCGGTTATTCAAATACCGTTACACATAGATTTACAACTTTAGGAAACTGTTATGTCTGCAAAGTCAGAATAGAAGAAGCGGTTAACAAGCTTCAGGGAATTGATTCCGTAAACTGGGATTATATTTATGATGTTACTATGGTTACCTATAGTGATGAAGAAGTGGATTTAATAACTATCATGAAGACTATTGCTGGTGTCGGACACGATACAGAATGGTATCCAGCAAATGATTCTGCATACAATTTTCTAATTGGCTCATGTTGTGAATATGTCAGGGAAATTGATTATTCCCAAGTTCAGGTTGGATATCTGAGTTGGGAAAAAGTATGGCTATCGGTCGAAAGCCACGATTATCATATTATGTTATATCCTACCTATATTAATGATGGATATTTTATTCTAAACAATGCATCAAATTCAACTGATAAATTGAATATGAAAATTAGCAATCTCTCCGGAGATTCAATATATGAAGCTAATATTATACAGGATTCAGAAGAAAGGTACAATATTAGTTTTCTTACATCCGGGATTTACTTTATAAACATTACAGAAAAAAATAAAAATATTTTTTCAACAAAGATAATAGTTCAATGAAACATATAGATAAATTTAGTTTAAGCTTAATTGTCCTTTTTATATTGGCATTATTAAGCTGTTCTGAAAACACAACGAATATTTCTGAAAAAACGACAAAACCACAGATCCTGAGTTTAACAGCTAATAAGTCGATAATTGAATTTGGCGGGTTGGACCCGGCAATAATTACTTGTGATGCTTCAGGTGGAAACATTGAATATACTTGGGAAGTTGATTTAGGGGATATCTTCCCTATCAACAATGACAATTCTATTGTTAGATTTTCAGGATCTCCTTGTTGTATCGGAAAGAAAGTTATCACTTGTACTGCTGCAAATGACAAGGGTACTGATACTAAAACTATTGAGATTATAATTAAAGAACCCTAATTATAAATAATATTATTGAATTATTATGAAACTTCCATTATTATTATTAGGGATAGTATTCTTTTGTGTCCCTTTACAAAAGTTACATGCACAATGCTGTGCTGCAGGTAATCCGGCAGGCATAGGATTCAGTTCCGGAATATGCAAAGAGAAGTCTATGGATATTTCATTGTTCTATCAACATTCATTTTCTGATACTTATTATCAGGGAAACAAAGCAACGGATTTTAAATACATTGACAACTCATATTATAACTATACTTCATTGTTATTGAATTATGGATTATTTCAGAATTTGAATATCAGTGCCGATATTGGTTTTTTTTTCGATAAGACCCAGAAATTCGATTTTGGAGATGGTTCGAAATTTAACAGAAAATCTTCTGGGATTGGAGATGCCTCTTTAGGTTTACAGTATAATCTATATCTTGATGATAAATATTCTTTTACTTTAATACCGGGATTTAAAATATCTTTGCCTGCAGGGCAGTTTGACCAAAAAGATGGTGCTGTTATCCTACCAATTGATATACAACCTTCTTCAGGAAATTTTAAATATGAAATAGCTGTTTCCTTAGTTAAGAGAATTTATCAAGATTTTATTTTGCTTTCAGCAAATACTTTTGAATTTTCTCAAAGAATTAAAACTGACAGAACGAATTATAAATATGGTAATTTATACAATTTTTCATTGATTGGAATTTACAATTTTTCTCAAAGAACCTCAGCTTTTATTCAATTCAGAAATCAGTTCAGGGAAAAATCCAGCGACAAGGACAGTAAACTTATTGAATCTACTGGTGGTTACGTTTTGTTTTTTACACCACAATTGTCATTTAATATTTTTGATGACCTGTCAGTTAGTTTACAATATGAAATACCATTGTACAAGAATATGAATGGCATTCAGCTAACTAATAATTATGCCTTTGGGTTAAGAATATCGAAATCAATAGGTTTTGGAAGTAATGTCTTATTATCAGAAAATATTAATGAAGATTCTTCCCTAAATTTTAAAGAAATTGAAATTAGCGGTAGTTGTGAAATGTGTAAAGATCGAATCGAAAATGTAACTAATGAATTTAAGAATGTGAAATTCGCTGATTGGGATTCTGAATTAGGCATTTTGAAAATTGGTTACGAAACTGAACCTGACTTTGATGGTATAAAAAAGGCATTAGCTAATGCCGGACATGACAACGAAACATACACAGCAACATATGAAGTTTATAATCGTTTGCCAAAATGTTGTAAATACAGAAAATAAATTAATAATTAGGAAAATGTAATGATAAAATATATATTAACAATTTTACTGAGCATAATACTGTTATCCTGCAGTGAGTCAACAGATCCGAATTATAATGACGAAGTCATCATTATTGAAAATCTAAGTGTTAAAGAAGCAATTACTCAAGCAAACGAATGGAGAAGTTCACAACCAAAAATCACAAGTTATGTTACGACTGAAGAACTAATTGTTGAGTTTCCTGATGGCAGAGAAGTTCATAAAAATTTACCTGACAATGAAATGTATATTGCTATTGCACCTTACATTAATTATACTCACAGTTGCACCAATCACTATATTTCATCTTGCAAAGCAGAATTGACTAAAAAAGGTTTTAAAGTAACAGCAATTAGCAACAATGATACAATTATCAATCAAAATATTACTTCATTGAATAATGGATTTATTGAGCTATGGCTTCCAAGAGATAAAACAATTAGTATAAGCATAATTTATGGTCTATTAGGTTCAAAAGAAATAATAAAGACAGATAAAGAAAGCAGGACATGTTTTACGACTTTTAAATTGGAATAGTTAATCAATTATTTTAACCAATTGATAATTCGATTAAAGATATTGGAATTTTTCTTCCTAATACTTTCACCAAACTCATCTTATGAAGAGGAATAATTTCATAATCTTACCTGTACCTAAAAATATTTAACATTTTCATTTATGTAAGTTTAAATAATATTGTTAATTTTATATTATTAAAGAATGTAAAATATTTTATTTATCAAAGTGATTTGCCATTGTGTATTATAAAAACAGACAATTTAGGATTAACATTAAGCCAGGAAAAAACATTATAGTATTATTTCTGGTGGGAATCGGATTGCTCTATCCATTGCAATCACAAGTTCTTTTTAAATTACCCAAAAAAGATACAGTCAAGCAAGTATCACCGGTTAAAGAACTTCAAGATGATTTAGAATCATTACTTGATAACAAACAGTTTGATAATTCATTCATTGGCATTTCAGTTATTGCACCCGAAACAAACGAGGTGCTATTTCAAAAAAATGAAAACAAGAACTTTATTCCTGCTTCAAATGAAAAACTTCTTACAACTGCAACAGCATTAAGATACCTTGGTGCTGATTATAAATTCCAGACAAGAATATATCTTGATGGTGATAAAACTGAGACAGGTGAGTTTAACGGTGATATATATATCAGAGGATTTGGAGATCCTTCGCTCTCAAATTATTTTTATGAAAACCCATTTCAGATTTTTCATTACTTCACAAAAATTCTCGATAGTTTAGGTATAAAGATAATAAATGGTGATATAATCGGAGATGATAATTTTTTTGATGATTTATTTTATGCACCCGGCTGGCAATTGGATGATATAATTTACCCTTACTCTGCTCAAATTAATGCTCTCTCCATACTCGACAATAAGGTCGAAATTACAATAGAAAGCGGATTGAATGTTGGAGAAGCGACAACAATGTCAGTCTATCCTGATATTAAATATGTTAATGTTACAAATCAAGTATTAACGAGTGAATCTGAAGAAGCTACAAATATTTATGCAGTCAAGGATGCCTTCACAAATGATATAAAAATATACGGGAACATTTCTTACGATTCAGTCTCGCTTGCAAAACATAGTTTATCTGTTTCTATTTACAATCCCACATTGTTTTTTTTGTATGTATTTAAAGATTATTTGGACAAAAACAATATCAGTCACAAAGGTGCTTTAGCAGATATAGATGATTTGGAGTATTTACCCGATTATACTTTTTTCGAGCAAAATTTCATTTATTTTTCTCCAAAACTATCAGAAATAATTAAAATTATTAACAGAGAAAGTCATAACCTTGCCGCAGAAATGTTATTAAAAACGATTGCAAGGGAAACATCAGGATTTGGCTCTACATCGGATGGAATTGAGCAAGTTAAAAAATATCTTGAAAAAATCGGATTGTCGTCTGATAAAATTTTTATTGTTGATGGTTCAGGACTTTCGAGATTAAATATGCTTACTCCATCATTACTGACAAGTGTGTTAAATAATTTATATAAATCGGAACACCGAAATTTATTTTGGTCATCTTTAGCGGCTCCTTCTGAAAACGGAACAATGAAACGCCGTCTCACAAAATCCGCAGCAGCTAAAAGAGTTCGTGCTAAAACAGGAACAATGAATAATGTTTCAACTATCAGCGGGTATGTAAAATCAAGAGACGACGAGATAATTATTTTCTCTGTTTTAGTAAATAACTTTACCGTACCATTAAATAAAGTACATAATCTGCAAGATTTGATATGTATGCGTTTAGCGGGATTCACAAGGTATCCTGAAAGATTTCAGGATAAATGACAATTATAATTCAGTCAAAAAAAGCTGCTCTATTTCTGGAGCAGCTTTTTTATATTCTTGATTACTATCTTTATGCTTCAGCAGGAGGAGTAGTTTCGGCTTCTGCCTGTTTTGCTTTTTCAGCGGCTTCAGCTTCAGCGGCGGCTTTTTCAGCTTCAGCTCTAGCTTTGGCTTTTGCTTCTTCCTGCTTTGCTTTTTCAGCGGCTTCGGCTTCAGATTTCTTTGCATCATCTTCAGCTTTTAATTTTGCTTCTTTTCTATTTTTTCTGTTAGTCTTATCTTTATGGTATCTTTCGATAACTTTTTCTTTGTGAAGTTTAACGGCTTCTTCAATTTCAACCTGATTCTTTTCTTTAAATCCCAAAGCCCTTCTTAGCAATATACCTTCATACTTTAAAAGGTTATTTACAATTGGTGTAGGTTGTGCTCCAACATTTAACCAGTAAATGGCTCTGTCAGGGTTAATTGAAATTGTTGAAGGTTTAGTATTTGGGTCATAAAAACCCAATCTTTCCAAGTAAGCGCCGTCGCGCCTTTTGCGGCCATCAATTGCTACTACATCATAGACTGCGAAGTGCCGTCTTCCCTTACGTCTTAAACGTAATTTTACCATGTTATTATTCCTTTAAATAAATTAAAAAATTATTATTTTTACTTACAATGAAAATTCTTCATTTTCAATATTGTTTCATACTCACTTTTTCCTTCTCCTTTTCATCTTTCGACAAGCTCAGGATGACCATTCTTTTTTTAACACTTTCTACTTTATATACTTTCAAATTAAATTCCCATACCTTTGGAAAGTCCAAAATTTTGTAACATTTTATATTTTCCACCACGAGTAAGATTTTTCATCATTTTTCCCATTTCATCAAATTGCTTGATAAGACGATTAACTTCTTGTATAGATGTACCACTACCGATGGCAATTCTTTTTCTACGAGAACCATTTAATATTTTGGGATTTTGCCTTTCAGTTTTAGTCATAGACCTTACGATTGCTTCAACTTTGGAAAACCCATTTTCATCAATATTTACATTTCTTAATTGCTTGTCCATACCAGGAATCATGCCCAGTAAATCACGGATTGAACCCATTTTTTTAATAGTTGCGAGCTGGTCAAGAAAATCATCGAAAGTAAATTGATTCTTACGAATTTTTTGCTCAAGTTTTTCTGCCTGTTGGGTATCAATTTGAAGTTCTGCCTTTTCTACAAGTGTCAGAATATCACCCATTCCTAAAATTCTTGAAGCAATTCTGTCTGGATGAAAAGGTTCGAGTGCATCGAGTTTTTCACCGGTACTGACGTATTTTATTGGTTTCCCGACTACTTCAAGTACTGATAAAGCCGCACCACCTCTTGTATCACCATCGAGTTTGGTAAGAACAATTCCTGTTAGATTCAATTTTTCGTGAAATGCTTTTGCAGTTGTAACAGCATCCTGACCAATCATAGCATCACAAACAAAAAGAGTTTCTGTAGGATTCACAGCTTTTGCTATGTTTTCTACCTCATTCATCATCTGTTCGTCAATAGTTAATCTTCCGGCAGTGTCAATGATAACCACATCACGAGCAAACCGTTTGGAATAGCTAACCGCTTCTTTTGCTATTGTTACAGGGTCCATGGAATCATGAGTAAATACAGGTAAATTTGCCTGTTTACCTAATGACTGCAACTGGTCAATAGCGGCAGGACGGTAAACGTCGGCGGCTACTAATAATGGTTGTCTGCCTTTCTTTCTTAAACTCTTCGCTAATTTGGCACAAAATGTTGTTTTACCTGAACCTTGCAAGCCGGCTACCATAATAATAGTTGGTGGACTTGGAGAAAAAACTATGTCGGTTCTGTTTTTTCCCATTATCTCAACAAGCTCATCGCGAACGAGTTTTACGATAAGCTGTTCAGGTAGTAAATTGCCCTTAACTTCAGTCCCGATAGCTTTTTGCTTAACTTCGTCAACGAACTTTTTAGCTACTTCGAGGTTGACATCCGCTTCCAATAATGCACGGCGAATCTCACGCATCGCTTCAGAAATATTTTCTTCTGAAATCGTTGCCTGACCACGAAAACGCTTTAACGCTAATTCTAATTTTTCTTGTAAATTCTCAAACATTTGTTTTTTCCAAAAAATACGAATTACAAAATTAGGTATTTATCCAAAAAACACCAAATATTTTGATAAATAAATAATTATAACTTTTTATTTTATAAGAAGATCACATGAATGCCGATATTCCTGTAATATCTTGCCCTAAAATCAAAGTCTGGATATCGTAAGTACCTTCGTAAGTATTTACAGATTCAAGATTTGCGGAATGCCTCATAACGGGGTATTCTCCTAAAATTCCGTTTGCACCATGTATTTCCCTCGAAAGTCTTGCACACTGCAAAGCCATGTGAACGTTATTTCTTTTAGCAAGAGATACTTGCTGGTTTCTTGCCTTGCCTTCATCTTTCAATCTTCCAAGGCGAAAATTAAGAAGCTGAGCTTTGGTAATTTCTTCAAGCATCCAAACAAGTTTGCTTTGAACAATCTGGAAGGAAGCAATCGGTTTGTTGAACTGAATTCTTGTTTTTGCATACTTCAAAGCTGAGTCATAACAGCCCATTGCGGCACCAACAGCACCCCAAGCTATCCCATAGCGTGCCTGAGTCAGACAGCTTAAAGGACCTTTCAGTCCCTCAACATTCAACATGTTCCCTTCCGGAACCTCAACATCATCAAATATTAATTCTGAAGTTATAGATGCCCTAAGCGAGAGTTTTCCTCTCATGTCTTTTGTTGTGTATCCTTTCATACCTTTTTCAACAATGAAGCCGCGAACCTCTCCGTCGAGCTTTGCCCAGACTATTGCTATATCTGCTATTGAACCGTTTGTTATCCACATCTTAGCACCATTTAAGAGGTATCCCCCATCAGTCTTTTTAGCTGTTGTTATCATTCCTGCGGGATTGGAACCAAAGTCAGGTTCAGTAAGCCCGAAACATCCAATTGCTTCACCTTTTGCTAATTTCGGGAGCCATTTCTGTTTTTGCAGTTCATTTGCATATTTGTTAATAGGATACATTACTAATGAATTTTGGACAGAGGCAAATGACCTGATACCGGAATCTCCTCTTTCAAGTTCCTGCATAGCAAGTCCATAGATGGAATAGTTAGCTCCAACACCGCCATACTCTGTACCAACGTTGATCCCAAAGAGACCGATGTCTGCCATTTTAGGTACCAAATCGAGTGGGAAATTGCCATCAAGAAAACTTTCCTCAATAATCGGGTTTATTTCAGTTTCAACGAAATCACGAACTGTAGCTCTAACCAATTTTTCTTCATCGGTGAACAATTCATCTATGTTGTAAAAATCAACCTGTTCAAAATTCATATTTTTTCTCCTGTTATATATTCTTTTTTTTACTAATCGTTATTAAGTTAACTTTATTGCTTTTTTTCGTCTAAAATATAAATGTCCGGTAAATGTCTTCCCTGCTCAGCATAGTCAAGACCATAGCCGATAACAAATGCAGGTGGTATATCCATGCCGACATATTTGAGATTAACCTCGTGTTCTCTTTTGTCGGGTTTTGACAGGAAGGTTACTACCTCGAGTGATTTTGGATTTTCTTCCTTTAACCTCCTTATCAGTTCTGATAATGTATTGCCGGTGTCAATAATATCTTCAATAATGAGAATATTTTTCCCGGATATTTCAACATTTTCAATAGAGAGTCTTAATCTTGAATTTTTCATTTCACTACCGTAACTGCTTGCCCGAACAGTTTCAATTTCACAATCTAAATCAATGTTCCTTAATAAGTCGGAAGCGAAGAAAATGGAGCCTTTCAGAACAACAATAAAGAGTACTTTTTGTCCTTTGTAGTCATTGTTGATTCTGTCGGCAATTTTTTTAACTTCAGTTTCAATCCTGCTACGCAAAATGTACTTTTTAAACCTGATATCATATATGGTAAATATTTCTTTATTGCTACCTTCCTCGTAAGCCATTTCATTTTCCTTATCGTATCTTCAAAAAATACAATTTACGAATTTAGATTAAATTTTTGTTTTGTTTTTTCATTTTTTATATATTATTGTTTTCTACTTTCACTGAGTTTTTGTTATTATTTAAAAGGCAGTTTCACTGGGATTCGCAGAGAAGGCACAGAGAGCCACAGAGAAGAATTTTAACGCAAAGGAAACGAAGTTTAAGCAAAGTTTTGCAAAGTTTTTCGGTTAACATTTGAGATTGCTTCGTATCGCTTGAAATGAAGGGTTTGGTGTGTGGAAGATAGCTTATGGATTCCTGCTTTCGCAGGAATGACGGGAGTAGAAAATTAGAAATCAAAAAATAGAAATGGATTCCAGCTTTCGCAGGAATGATAATACAAAAAAAGCTGGCATCTGTAAAGATGCCAGCCAATTTTATGGTAAATAATTATCCAATTATTTAAGAATTACAACAGGTGTTGAGTGAACACCTTCTGCATTTTTTAAGACTAAATAATATGTTCCGTCTGTTAATCCGGATACATTGTGTTTGATTGAATGATGACCAGGGTTTATATTTTCATTTAGTATTGTTGCAATTTCCTGACCTAATGTATTAACCAGTGTTAGATTGCAGTATTGAGGGTTATTGCCTTTCAATGAAAAGTCTGCCATTAAATAATTCCCGACAGGATTTGGTGAGATAATAACTGAAATTTCAGAAGTTAAAATCTCATTTTCATTAATGTCTATCGTGCCTGCGAACCAACCAAGTGAATTATTAATCAAATCATCCCTATAAGTTTCCATAATAAAGCCCAAAGGATTGATGCCGGCAAGAACGAGTTTAGAATCGCCTTTTTTAATTCTGAAAGCACAAATGGCTTGGTCCCATTGACAATTTTCAGTAGTAGTTGCATTAGTGTAAATTGTCTGGTCATTTTTGAAAGTAAGCAAAGGAAATACGTTTGCTTCATCAGTTATTTTGCAGACATGAACATCTTTTCCTTTTCTTTCCAAATAAAGAATTTTGTTAAACATAGAACCGGTTAAGGGGTCGTTTTCGACGCCTTTTAACCAGAATGCATAGCTTTCATACCCATCAACATATCCTTCGGTACTGTAACCATAATATTCCAATCCAAGATCATCAAGAACTGCTCCGTCCCTCAAAGAGGAAAACAACTTGTAACCGAACATTAAAACATCAGTTCCCTTTGCAGTAAGACCAATGACAGCAGAGGCATCAGCGGGTGTTAGTGCATCAGTTTCTCCAAGATTCCAAATGACATTTTTAATTTCGGGCAACTTGTCATATAATTTGCTGAATTCTTTTGATGAAATATTAAAGTAGAAGTCTTCATTAGTTTTAAAAGGTAAAATTGAATTTGCAATTTCAGCAGTATTTATAACTTCGAAATTTTCAATGCTACCTGATATACCGATTAGTGAACCGGAAGTTTTGGGAGCTGTTGGGTCTGTAACGGAGGCAACAGCAACTTTAACTTCACCGAAACCAATAGTTGCACCGACAGTAAGTCTGATAATAAATGATTCAGTCTCACCTGCGGCGACTGTTAATTCTGTTTTTGGCAATTCGGCATTCCAGTCCTGAGGCATATTTGAAGCAACGTTCATTGTAATTTGGAATTGATGTTCTACTTCTGCAATATTTTTTACGAAATATTCCTTAACAAAAGTATCTCCGTCATTTAAAACACCTACATCAGGAGTTTCAGTTGTCAATTCCATGACAGGAGGTGTAGGAGGTTTTGTGTCCCCGTAGCAAGCATTGAGAACTTCTTTTGTATTATCGTTAGTAACGAAAGCAACAATCTGAATCATGTCTTTATTCCAAGCGGGGTTCAGTTTTGCATTAAATTCATGAGTATAAACTGTAGCATCTTCTGCAGGGTTTGTAAATTCACCTGTTACTCCCCATGCACCACCAAGTAAATCCCTGACAACATTTCTGTGATAGTAATTAGGGACGGGATTGGGTAAATTAAAATATGGGCTGAATTCCCAGCCAGCTTTACCTGACAAGATATTCCCCTGGTCCCATCCGGCACCAGTACCTGTAACGCTATCTTCGAGAATATAAACATTAAATTTAAGATTGCCGCTAACAGTTTCCAACATAGTTGCATATACAATAATTTTTATACTATCGGTTTCTTCATCAATATTATATGTAGCAAAAATATCAACTTGCGGTATTATTGCTAAACGTTCTTCAACATAAGGCATCCAAGCATTCAGGGAATAATCATCGGCTGAGACAATTCTGCTGGGAAAGAAGGTACCACCGAATTGAGTTCTATCAATACAGCCGGCAGGGTAACCTGTTAAAGCTAATCCGCCAGCAATTGTTCCTTGAATGGGTAAAGCCATTTTATCTGAAGTCCCGTTATGCAGTTTAACAGGTATAACTAAACCGGGATGTTCTTCAACAATTTGTTCTAATTTGTGAGACCCGTCAACACACCAACCACACCAGGTTCCCGTATGTTGCTCGAACATAACTCTTTTCACAGGTTGCGCAGAAAGTGCAATAGATAAAAACAAAAATAATGCGAGAAATCTGTAACACTTATTCATATCTTTTCTCCTTAGATAATATGTAAATATTTTATCTTTTAAATTACAAATTTCGTTAAATATATGCAAGTATAAATTAAAAAAAACTGCTCTATCGAAAATAAAGCAGTTTTTTTAAAGAGGTTTCGTTTTAAATTACTTTAAAATTACTACAGGAATTGATTGAACATCATTTCCATGTTTCAATACCATATAATATGTTCCATCAGAAAATGTTGATACATTCAAACGGGTTGTATTGTTTCCGGCATTGACATTTCCTTCACTAATAACAGAAATTTCCTGTCCAAGCTGATTATATAATGAAAGTTTAATCTGCTGAGTTCCTTCACCGGGAACAAAGAAATAAATATTTGAATAAGATACAACCGGATTAGGAGTAACATTTAAACTTGCAGTTCCATCATTTGATTTTTCTTCAACGTCTGTAGTACCTTCCAGCCAATTCATAAT
>CAZEHW010000052.1:0-14202 GCA_964511865.1 uncultured Hyphomicrobiales bacterium
CGGGAATATCCGAAAAGCTTTTATGGTGATTTTCAGTTCACTTATCTTTTTAGGATTAGGGTCATTTCTTTTAATCTGGGTTGAACCTGATAAAGAACCCTTGGATTTAATTTTCGAAGCTTGTTCCGCTCTCGGAACTGTTGGTTTGACTCGGAATATAACAGGTTTTTTGGGTACTGGTGGGAAAGTGGTTGTAATAGTCTTAATGTTTGTAGGGAGAATAGGTGTCCTTACATTTTTCCTTGCATTTGTTAGGTTAGCAACCAAACCAAGATATACTTTGGCTAAAACCGATATTATAATTGGTTGAGTATTTTTGCTTAAATTGAAAAATTATATTTTATTGATTATTTAATAACTAAAAAAATAGAACTATGAAATTCTGTATAATAGGATTAGGATATTTTGGATATCACCTTGCCATCAGCTTGAGCAAAGCCGGTGCCGAGGTTCTTGCAATTGATAACCATCAGGAAAAGATTGATGAAATAAGCGAAAAGGTAGCAAGTGCAATCTGCATGGATTCTACCGATAAAAAAACTTTGGCAAGTCTTGGCTTGGACGAAATGGATGCTGTCATTGTCGCTATTGGCGCTGATTTTGAAGGCTCCTTGCTGACTACGGCACATCTTCAGGACTTTGGAATTAAAAAGATATACAACAGAAGAACATCCAAAGTTCATGAACGAATATTACACCTTATGGATATTCATGAAATTCTTATTCCGGAAGCTGAAGCCGCAGAACAGTTAAAAAACAGACTTATGATTCCCGGATTAATTGAATCATTCAAACTCAGCAGCGATTTCGGAATTTATGAGATTGAAACTCCAAAGATTTTTATCGGTAAAACTTTGATTGACACTAACCTGAGGGAAGACTTCAAGTTAAATTTAATTACTATTAAAAGAAAAAACAAAGATAATACAATATTTGGATTGAAGAAATCTGAAAAATATACAGTAATTGGTGTGCCGAAACCGAATGAAATCATTCAAAATGATGATGTTTTAGTACTTTTTGGCAGAGATAAAGATATTAAAAATTTACTGGAAGATTAATCATCGGGCAGGTCATGAAAATTCCTTTTATAATAACAATTATTCTTTTCACACAACTTCATTTATTTTCACAACAGATGTCGTGGAGTGAACCTGTAAATGTTACTTCCTTAAATACATCTGCTGATGAGTTTGCACCGGTTTGGAACAGATTTCAGGAGCAACTGTACTTTAACTCAACGATTTCAGGATATTCGAAATTTTATTTTGTAACCCCTGACTTAAATTTCAATTTTACTGATTATAAAATTGTTGAAGGAGAAATAAATTTACCACGTAACAATCAATCTTATTTAACTTTTGAGACGAATGATATAGCATATTTATCAAGTTACAGAAAATATCCGGAACGTTCCTATTTAAACATTTTCCAAACCAGAAAAAAGAAAAATTCATGGCTTAAACCTTTCGATATTGATAGTCTTATTAGCCCTGTTTATATGGGACATCCAACAGTTTCATCTGACGGTTCAACCTTGATATTCGCTACAACATTGAACTCCGGGTTTGGTGATACTGATTTATGGATGGCATTCAAACAAGACAATGGAACATGGGGCTCATTAATACAAATTCCTTCCTTAAAAACTCCCGGCAATGAGATTACACCCTATCTTGCTTCAAATGACACACTGTATTTTGCCTCTGATGGACAGGAAGGACCCGGAGGATATGATTTATTCATGTCGGTACGAAAAGAAGGTATTTGGCAAATTCCTTATCCTTTAGCTTCTCTGAATACTGAGTTCGACGAGTCAGACTTTACAACAATCCCAAATGGGAAAGCAATATTTTCTTCTAACAGACCGGGTGGTATAGGAGGTTTGGATCTTTATATGACTTCTTCCGAAAGCAAAGAGCAGGGTATATCTGCTGTCACATCAATTGATTTTTCAATAGCCGCTCAGGTTCCTGATGTTAAAACTATTGAAGATGTAAAACAGGACTATTCTCCTGTATTTACATATTATTTCTTTGATAAAACTGAAATACTAAGTGACAATTTCAAGTTTAGTAATACTCTTTCTTCTAATAACCCTGATTCAATTCACTTGTTTTCTCCAAATATAATTGCTAAAAGAATTAGAAATCTAAAAGAACATAAGTTATTCATTCAAATATTTTCGAATGTAATATCACAAAGCGAACAAGATATATTATCAGAAAAATTGATTAATTTACTCAACCTTTCTGCTGAAAGAGTTGCTATACATTTTAACAATTTTAACGATAGACAAAAATCAGTTTTTGACGAAAATACCGCCTTAATAAAATTCACAACAAATAATGAAAAGGTTTTCAACCCGATAGACATAAGCGAATATAAAATGGAATTAATACCTCCGGCTCTTGAGCTCTCAATAGATGCAAAACCAAGAAATATTATAAAAAATTGGGAATGTAAATTAGCTGTCGGAAAATCAATAGGAACATTAATAAAAACCGGAAATGATTTGCCCGCTACATTTTTCCATGAATTAAAAAATTTCTCTAAAGAACTTAGTCAATCTGATTCGCTGGAAATCACCTTAGCATCTGTGGATACATTAAACAGAAATCATGAATACAAACAAGTCTTCAATGTTTCACATTCCAGTAGTGTTCAGGACAGATTTATATTATATAAAAATAAAAAGTATCTTGTATATTATTTAATACTGACTGATATAAGGGAACTTCGTGAAGGATTTGATTACTTAAGTGCATTTCGTCTCATAGCAGAAAAAGCTTTGGAAAAAAAGAAAATATTAATTCGATGCTATTCTGATTTCGGTAAGGGTTTAGCTCCGGGAATTAAGGATTTTCTTTCTGAACAGGTGGGTGGAAGTGAATTAAAGATTGACATTGACAATGAAATTATTAAAGATAAATATTCTAAAAAACCATACGGAAAATTTATATTTAGTATTTTGGTTGAGATATAAATTATAAATTATAATATTTCGTTGAATTAAAGAATTTATGTTAAATAAAATAATACAGATAAAAAAAGATAATTGGTTACAGTCAAATGATTGTAAGGTTAAATCAATTATTGAATATATCAGAAAAAGAGGGGAATTTCGCGAATCGCAAATTCAAGCTATTGAGACCTATTTGTTTTTGAAACTGGCAGGAGAGAATAAACCATTAAATAAATTAATTCAGGAAGGGTTTTTTACTGAAAGACTTGATTTAAATTCATTGAATATATCAAACAATTTTCGGGAATTTCTAAAAAGCAAAAAATTTGCTCAATCAATATATGAATTCTCTAATTTGGATATATTAAAAAAAACAAACTTTAGTGCTTATATTCAAGAAAACTTTGAAAATATTGATTATGATAAATTAGCAAAAGAACTTTTTTACGGGTTAAATTATACGGATTATTTGTTCTCATTGCCAATGGGAGCAGGAAAAACGTTTTTAATGGCTGCAATTATTTATCTTGATTTATACTTTTCGATTAATGAGCCAAACAATAATTTATTTGCAAAGAATTTTTTAATAATGATTCCATCAGGTTTAAAATCTTCTATTGTACCGAGCTTGAAAACTATTGAGGATTTTGACCCGGCATGGGTATTGCCTGAACCTTCTGCTAGTAATTTAAGACGGCTGATAAAGTTTGAAGTATTGGACCAGCCAAAATCAGCAAATAAAAGCAATAGAACGAAAAATCCAAATGTACAAAAAATAAACAAACCTCCTTTTGAAGAAATGCTTGGTTATGTTATTGTTTGCAATGCAGAAAAAGTAATTCTTGATAGATTGATTTTAACAAAAGACTCTGAATTAATAGAAAAGACAGAAGATGAAAGAGATAGATTTGCGAATGAACTTAGAAATTTAATAGGAAAAATACCTAACCTGCAAATTCATATTGACGAAGTACACCACGCTGCTACTGACGATATAAAACTAAGAAAAGTAATCTCTAAATGGAATGAAACAGGCAATATTAATGCTGTACTTGGCTATACGGGTACTCCTTATTTGCAATCTTACGATAAAATAATATTAGATAAAAATACAATTTTGAAGTTTGCTCAAATTACCAATACTGTTTACTACTATCCGTTAACTTCTGCAATAAAAAAATTCTTAAAAAAGCCAAGAGTTGAAGTGGCTCAAGATATTTCCGATTTATCAATAATTAAATCCGGTATTGAGGATTTTAACAATACATTCAACGAAAAAATCTATTACAATGGCACTATTCCAAAAATTGCTATTTATTGTGGAACTATAGAAAGACTGGAAGAACATATTTATCCTTATCTTATCAATGAATTGAATTTAAATCCTGATGAAATATTGAGATTTCATAAAGGAAATAAAAAATATAAGTATAATAAGGAAAACGAATTGCTATTTAATCTGCTTGATACAGCATATTCAAAAAAAAGATATATTTTACTTGTGCAAGTTGGCAAAGAAGGGTGGGATTGTAGAAGTTTATCCTCAGTGATTTTATCGCAAAAAGGTGACAGCCCAAACAATATGGTACTGCAAACAAGCTGTCGTTGTCTTAGACAAGTCGAAAAAGATGTAAGAGAATGTGCAATTATCTGGCTAAATAAATTTAATGCAGATACTTTAAATAAACAGTTAAAGGATGAACAAAACACCAATATCGAAGAAATTAATCAGTTAGGAAAAGATTTTGCAGGTAATTATTTTGAACGAACATCAAGAGTTGATTTTCTCAAACTTCCAAGTATTGATTTTTATCAATTAAGAGTTGAACTTTCTGATATAAAAATTGAAGAAAACGCTAACACAATACAAAAATTAAATTATTTATTAAATGTTCTTTCAAATATCAAAGCTGATTCTTATAAGATTAATAGTTCTGATATGTCAGTTGTAACAACTGACAAAACAGTTGAATACTTCACGGAAAAATACAATGACCTTTTTCAAGCAGGTACTTATGCACATTCTAACATGATTAGTGATGTCAGAGAAACTTATAAAACTATTGAAGAAGAAGGTAGTGAAAAAGCAAACTTTAATAAATGGCTCTTGCATTTATCTAAAGATTCATTCGATATTATTAAATATTCGGATTTGAAAGTTCATGAAAATACATTAAACAAGATTTTTGAAAAAATTACTTTTGTTGCTCAAGATACTCAAAACAGAAAATTTAATGAATTGTTCGATTTGGAATTAATTGAATCTAAAATACGTCTGGCGTTTCACGTAAGAAGTAAATTGGAAATAAGTGAAGAGACTACATTGGATAACGCTGATTTACTTATTGTAAATAATAACTTTTCTGAATTCGATAGCACCATAAATCATATTCCAAATATAAATGATACAAATCTTATTCTTGATTTGGATGCAAAAAATAAATTAATAAGGAAAATGACAGGAGAAGAAATTGATGATTTAGGGTTATCAAATGCAGTTATAAATAAAGACAGGACTTTTCACTATATTCCCTACGCTTTTCCTCAGAGCCGCTACGAAATGTCGTTTTTAATTGACGCTCTGAATATCGCCGAACTTAGAAAAAACAAACTGGAAATTTATTATAACGGCGAAAGGGAATTTACAAATTTTAAAATCAAATGTTATGCCAATATTAGTTCCGGTACTAATAATGGTACATGGAAATATATTGGAAGATATACACCTGACTTCGTTATTATCAAACGGAACGACAATCAAATACATAAAGCCCTGATTATTGAAACAAAAGGTAAGGGCTTCGCTAAGCAAGAAGAATTTTTAAGCAGGCAAAAGTTTATTGAATCTCACTTCATTATTGAAAACAATAAGAGGTTTAAATATAATAAATTTGATTATCTTTACATTGAAGAAGGTGATAATATTCAATCGAAATTAATTACTAAAATAAATGAATTTTTTGGAGTAGAAAATGCCAATTAAATATATCCCATATTATCCGGAACCAATAGAAGGTCAGGCAATTTTGGATAATTTCAGCAGAACAAGACGGGTACTGAGATATAGAGATAACGCTCAGGTCTTTCATCATATCGGCAGAGGTTTACCTTTGTATGATGTAGAATTAGTTGAAAGCGTAATTTCTAATCCCAATCATAATGAAAAAAACGATTTTAAAAATATGATCATTCGTGGTGAATGTTTGTCTGCCTGTGCTTACCTGAAAGACAAAGGAATCAAAGTTGATTTGGTTTGTATTGACCCGCCTTTTGCTTCCGGTGCGGATTATGCAAAGAAGATATATCTTAGACGCAATCCGAAAATAGCAGAAAAAATCAAACAGCAGGAAGAAGAACTTGAATTTGACGAGCTGAAAGCATTTGAAGAAAAAATGTACGGCGATATTTGGCGAAAAGAAGAATACCTAAACTGGATGTTCGAAAACCTAACTGCTATTAAATCAGTTATGAGCGACTCAGCAAGTATTTATGTGCATCTCGACTGGCATATTGGTCATTACGTTAAAATTTTGATGGATGAGATATTTGGTGAAGATAATTTTCTTAATGAGATTGTTTGGCATTATTCTGACGGGACTGCCCCTAAGGGTGCTTTTAAAAGAAAAACTGACACAATCTATTTTTATTCTAAATCGGAAAATAATATTTTTAATGAATTAAAAGTACCAGTCTTAAATCCTGAAAGGTATGATCAATTTGACGAGAATGGAGATGCATATTTTGAAGATGGTCATCATGGTTCAGTAAAACGTTATTATTTAAAAGAAGGAATGATTTGCGATAACGTTTGGACTTTTATAACTGATAAAGATTTAAGACAATTAAATTCACAATCTTTTGAAAGAAAGCATATTGATTATGCTACACAAAAACCTCCAAAATTATTGGAACGAATAGTAAAGGTAAGTTCTGACGAAAATATGATAGTTGCAGACTTCTTCGGAGGTAGCGGTGTTACTGCTAAAGTAGCAAACGATTTGGGGAGGAATTTTATACACGTTGATATTGGTATAAACAGCATACAAACCACAAGAGACCGCTTGGTTTCTGCAAAAGCAAATTTTGATATATTGGAAATTAAGGATGGGGTTTCGCTTTTCCGCAATCCCACCCAAACAATGGATAAATTGAAGTCAATGATAATCGGATTGAAGAATGAAGACAGCGTTCCTGAGTTTTGGGAAGGTGCGATTAATGACAGTAAGCTCGGTTTGATGCCTGTTTACATTCCAAACTTATTAGACCACAGCACAAAGGTTTTGGATGCCGCATTGATGTACAGAATTGTTAACCAGGCAATACCTGAATTGTCAGACAGCAATGTCCAAAAAGTTATTGTCTATTATATTGATATTGAAGACCACAATGAAATAAATCGGATAATTAAAGCCGAAAACACAACACGTGTTGAAATCGAATTGAGGGATTTGAAAGAATTATTAGCCGAAGTTGTTATTAATGATGTTATTGAATACAACGTTTCCAACGGAACTTTGAATGGATATACAGTTGAAATAACGAATTTCCAAAGTGACAGGTTAAATAATAAAATAGAAGAATACAATCAAAAACTACAAAAGCCAGGACAACGGACAATTGAAGAAGAAATAGACGAGTCTAAGGGTGATGCTGAAAAAGTAACCAAAAAAATAAAGAAAATTGAAATAAGTGATAATGGTTTAGAGTTGATTGAGTTTTTATCTTTGGACTGCACTAATTCTGATGGTATCTGGAAAAGCGACAGCGAAATAAAACTTGATAAATATGGTTATATGACAATAAACGGCACCAAAACTAAGAACTTTTGGGACGGGAAAATTCATTCGGCACAAAAACCGTTAAGATTAAAAGTCAGGAATATTGCAGGAGATGAAAGTATAATTCCAATTGATTAAAAAATGATACATCAGGGTATGCCCTATAGAATACTGAAACCCTGATGTACTCTGAATCTAAATAATAAAATCCCTGTAATTATCTTGCGAAACTACTTCGAACTTGGAATCGGGATAAGATTTTCCCCAAGCACCTGGTATTTTAACTTTCTTATTACTCCACTTAAATTCGTAGGCAAACAAATTGCCGTCTCTTTCTTCAACCCAATCAATTTCTTGTTTGTCGTAAGTACGCCAAAAGAAATTGTTGACAATCATACTGCTATTACTTTGGTGCTTTATTCTTTCACTAATTATGAAATTTTCCCAAAGAACACCAATGTCGTTTCTCAATTCGACAGGATTCATATTAGCAATCAAAGTATTTCTAATGCCGTTATCCCAAAAATACCATTTCGACTGTTTAATGATTTCCTTCCTTAAATTATTGCTATATCCACTAACTTTATGTATTATATAGACTTTTGAAAGCAAATCAAGATATTTTTCTACCGTAATTGAACTCATGCCTACGTTATTAGCCAGTTCCTTATAAGAAACAAAATAAATATTTTTATTAATTAGATTAATGCAATAATGTATTTAATGTTAATAAGAATATTATAATAATCTATTTAACATTAATTAGAATATCATAATAAAAGAATTTATGTTTTTCTTGTAATACTATATATTTCAATGAATAAAAAATGTAAGTAGTTTTTTTACTTAAGATCGAGGACACTGTATAAATATCAGGAAATCAATAAGTTAACTAAAATATACTGATAGGTTTGTCGTTATCAATTATACATCAAAAAAATTATGAAATAGCAATTATGAAATTTAATTGCTAAAATATATACAAATTAATTAATTTTGAATTTTAAATTAGTAATAAATTTCTTTCTATGGCTGGCACACTTGAGTTATTAGAATCTGATCTTGAGGAAATTGAAGATGTTACATTTCCGGCGAAAGTTATTTTGTTTAACGACGAATGGCACACATTCGAAGAAGTAATTGAACAAATAATTAGGGCAATAAAATGTACATTCGAAGAAGCAGAAGAAAAAACATGGGAAGTACACACAAAAGGTAAATCCTGCATTTACGAAGGTGATATGCCCGAATGCCTTAAAGTAAGTTCAATCCTTGAAGAAATTGGTTTGCATACTCAAATCGAATATTGATTTAGAACTATGAATATTAATTCAATCCTTAAGAAATATCCTTACCGGAAATATTGATTCCAAGTTGTTCTATTCTATATCGCAGCTTTGCTCTTGATACTTCAAGTAGTTTAGCCGCTTTTATTTGATTTCCACCTGTTATCTTCAAAGTCTGAATTATTAGATCCTTGGTAACATCGCCAAGAGAAACTCCGGATTTGGCTATTCTGAGATAATGTTCTCCATCATTTAATTGTATTATTTTACCTTCATCTGTGGTTTCTGTTGTTGCCGGGGGGCGCAGGAAATTCAATGATTCTTTGGTAACTACTGTTTCTGTTTCAAGCAAAACAATTCTTTCAATTACATTCCGAAGTTCCCGAATATTTCCTTTCCAATGATAGTTCAAAAGAATATCCTTTGCTTCCTGAGTAAACCCTGTTACGTTTTTACTGAATTTTTTATTGAATTCGTTAATAAAAGTAGTACCTAATAAAATGATATCCTGACCTCTGTCCCGTAAAGGAGGTAATTCAATTTTCGCTACATTTAATCTGTAAAATAAATCTTCACGGAATTTTCCTTCATCCACAAGCTTTTCTAATTCCCTGTTTGTAGATGTTATAATTCTAACGTCAACAGAAATTTCATTTTGCCCACCCAAACGATAATATTTTTTTTCCTGAAGCACTCTTAAAAGTTTGACTTGTAAATCCAAAGTCAATTCGGCAACTTCATCAAGTAAAATCGTACCGTGGTTCGCTTGCTCAAATCTTCCTTGCTTTATTTTTTCGGTAGCTCCTGTGAATGCACCTCTTTCATATCCAAATAGCTCGTTTTCAGCTAATTCCTTTGGTATGGCACCACAATTTATTGTTATAAAGGGACCCCTTTTTCTGTCAGAATTTTCGTGAATATATTTTGCAAATAACTCTTTACCGGTTCCGGTTTCTCCAAGAATCAATGCAGTAGTATCTGGTGCTGATGCTACTATTTTCGCAATCTCCATTGCTTTTGTAATTTCCGGTGAATCGCCAATTATTTCACTAGGTCTCTCTTCTGCAAGTTTTTCGGATAATAAATATACCTGTCTTTTAAGGTCATAGTTATGAAGAGCTTTATCAATAGTTACTTCAAGTTGCTCGAGATCTAAGGGTTTAACAATAAAGTCCTCGGCACCGAGTTTCATTGCTCTTACTGCCATTTTTAAATCAGAAAAAGCTGTCATCATAATCACAGGCATTGTATAGCCCTGCTTACGAAGAGATTCCAAAATTTCAAGTCCATTAGTATGTCCCAAAAATATATCGAGTAAAACCAGGTCGGGTGACAACAAATACATCTCATCCTGAGCGGATTGACCATCCAAAAATGAATGTACATTTGTAAATTTTAATTCTAATATATTTTTTATTGTTGAGTTAACCAGCGGGTCATCTTCAATTATTACAATAGTATAATTCTGTAATGCCATTTATCTCCCTTATTAAATTTTCTTTTATGTTTCCTGATAATACTATAAAGGTAAATGCACCTTGAATACAGTACCTTTATCCACTTTGCTCAATACTTCTATTTTCCCATTATGCTGTTGCACAATTCTTTGTGAAATTGACAAGCCCAAACCTGTTCCATTACTTTTTTTAGTAAAAAACGGATTAAAGATTTTCGGAAGTTCCTCCTGAGAAATTCCTATACCATTGTCTTCTATTTCAATTACAACATTATCCATTTTTCTATGTTTTGATTCTTCGACAAAAGTACTTATTATGATTTTACCATCACCGTTAATCGAATCTGCGGCATTTGTCAGTAAATTAATAAGTACCTGCTGTATCTGCTTAGCATCAGCAGAAATCATTGGTAATTTTTCATTAATTTGACTTTCTACTTTAATCTGCTTTTTCTTTAATTCTGACGCAACCAAATCCATTGTACTTGTTATAATCTGGTTAATATTAATTTCCTTAATATCAGGATTAGAAGGTTTAGAAAAATTCAAAGTAATTTCGACTATCCTTGAAATTCTTTCAACACCTTGCAAAGCAGTTTGGATTGAGTTAAATTCACTAGTCCCTTCTGCATATTTACGTGCAAGCAATTGAAGATTCAAATTAACAGCCGCCAATGGATTTCGTATTTCATGTGCTACACCGGCAGACAGCTGACCTAATAAAACAAGCTTATCCGCTTGTATTAATCTTTCCGTTAATAAATCAGTCTCTTCAGGATTTTTAAGGATTGCCTGAATATACTGCTTCTTTTCATATTCAATAATGCCTGCATTTACCTGCAAATTAATATCATCGCCATTTTGAGTTTTAAATATTTGTCCGGTATATACATTTCCTGATTTTGAATCAGATAATAGTTTGTAAATTTTTTTGAATTCTGGAATTGTAGTATTTTTTGGAAATCCGTTGGATAACTGCAGTAAATTTTTTGCAGGTTCGTTTGCATCAACAAGCAACCATGTACCGGGCTCAATGATTAAGACCGACTCTGAGGACTTATCAAATAATGTTTTATACCAATTACTCTGCATTAATTTAAAATTAAAATCCTTAATAAAATTTATATTATTTTTTACAAATACCTTTACTTTTTCTCTTTTATCTCTTCTGGTTTACCGGGTTCAGGTGGTACTTCTTCTTTTTTAGGCTCACCTTTTTCACCGGATTCCGGTTCTTTCGTTTCTTCACCTGTTTTCAAGTCCTTGAATGGGTCAGGCAAATTAACTCCCGGTAAAAGTTTCTTTAATGAATCAGTAGAACTGACTGATTTCAACATCTTACCCGGTTCTTCCAATAGCTCATCTGCATCAGGGATTGATTCAAGCATATCTTTAAATATTTTAGTTGGGTCGCTGAAAATATCAGAAGCTTCAACAGATTCCTTTCTTTTCTTTTTAATTGTACTTTTTTCTGGTTCTTCGGTCTCCGGAAACTCCAACAAAGGGGCGATTGCAGAATGGTACCTTTTCCTTGCAACGGGTTTTAAGGAATCAGGTATTTTTTCTCCTGCCTTCATAATTGTTGCATAATCCACCATTCTTCGTATATCCTTTGCATATTCAGATTCCGGATAAAGTCTTTGTAATAATTTATAGTATTCCAGCGCTTTATCGTAAATGCATAAATCTTTTTCATAAATCCATCCAATTGTGTAAAGAGATTTTGGAGCCAGATCTGAAATGGGATAATAATTGAAGACCTTTGACAATTGAATTAAAGCAAATTTATGCTCCTTGTTTTGCCATAGATGAAGCCCTGAATTATATAATTCCTTTAAAGAATCTATTACAAAGTTTTCTGTATAACCAAGCCGTTTGATAGCATCCTGTCCATATTCTGTTAATGGATACCTTTGTACTATTAATTCCATTAATGAATCAGTCTTCAGAGGTTCTTTCTTTTCTACAAACCGTGCATATGCATAATAATACCTGGCTGATTCTTCCTCTTCCGGAATAGTTATGGTTGTGGAGGAATTATAGTAAAACTCAGCCGAATCCAGATTGCCCAATTGTTCCTGAACCCTTGCCATTTCATACATGTTTTTTGCAAGTTCAAGTTTTTCGGAATCGGGTAATTTATTTTCTTCATTAAGTATTTTCAGCTTTGGTGTTATTGCCGCCTTTTTACTATTCCACTGTTCAAGCAATTTATAAACCTGAGATGCTTTTTTCGATACAGGAGAAGCGACATTTCTTGATTTACCAAAATACATTCTTGCATTTGCATAGTCCTGATTGTCAAAATAATCCAGCCCTTTTTCGTAGTAAACTGCCGCAATCGCATCATTGCCAACATAAGTAGTGTCAGAAAACTTCTCGGCACTTTTAAATAGTTCGACTGAATCTTTCAAACGGTAAATATTCATTCTTTCCGAATAAACACTTGCTTTCCATTCCTCAAACTTTCCATCCGATTCAATTTTACCCAAAATCTCTTCTGCTTCATCGAATTTACCCATCCTCGACAAAGATGATGCCTGATATACATATGCTTCAAATTGCGTAATGTAATCGGGCTTATATTCATGTACCTTCTTAAACTGCTTTTCCGCCTGTTCGAATCTTCCAATTCTAAACATAATCGAAGCCATATCGAATTGCCATTTTGCTTTCATTTCATCATCATCAGATTGAATTATCGCCTGTTTGTAAGGACGCACAGCTTCTTCATAATCTTTTTGAAACATAGCAAGTTCTGCTTCAATTCTGAATGCTTCTGATAATATGTCGTATCTTTTCAACTGCCAAGCAACATCAACGGTACGTGACAGAACCAATTTTCCTGCCTCAAATTTTCTTTGTATCAGCAAACTTTTTGCAAGTAAAATATGAGCATCAGGAGATAATTCTCCGTCCGGATAACGGTCTATAAGCTCACTGCATTTTATCTGGGCATTCAGCCAAAGGTTCTGGTAAAAAAAGGACACTCCCATCAAATAAAGTGTTTGCTGAATATAATCGCTTTTCGGATGTTTTGACAATATCTTTGAACCTTTGATTATTATTGAGTCAAGCTTTACATTTACTGCCTGTCTTTTCTGTTTTGATATTACGTATTCATCCAAAAATGGAGGCAAACCTTTTTCACGTGGTTCCGGTAGGTACATTTTTGTTTCGGGAACTATTACTCTCGGCTTAATCCGCTTTTTTTCTTCCTGGAATAAAAACTCCTCTTCGCTTTCTTTGCGAAGCCGCTCCATATTGTAATAGGTATTGAAATAAGTTGTAAAATTGTCATATTGATGACAAGCACCTAAAATAATTGTTAGCAAAACTGCTAATATATTGATTTTGTGCGATTTCATAGCGACAAACTCATCATTGTTTTGTAATATTTAAAATTATTTAGGTATTTGTTATTAATACTCATCTCAAAAAATTGAACAATATTCTCCAACACATTAGCTATAGAACAAAATTACAACAATTGGCTAATATTAGCAAAACGTTATTTTCATTTCTTTATTGCAAATTTGAAGCAGACGGGAGACGGGAGAAGGGAGATAATTATTAATGAAGACAGCCTATGACAAGCTTCACGATTATTAGGGGCAGGATAGGATGACCGTAAACCGATAACGGATGCGAATAAATAAAAGATTTTCTTCGATAATTTCAACAAACTTTTTTAACTTTGCATTAGTGCCTAGTATC
>CAZEHW010000052.1:14212-17768 GCA_964511865.1 uncultured Hyphomicrobiales bacterium
CTTATTGTTAATATAATATCTTACGGTACTGTGATTCGTCAATTAAAGAATAACAGAAAATGAATATGCATAATATAGAAAAACTTGTTAAGCTGAATAAACCTCTGATTCTTGCTTCGAAATCGCCAAGAAGAAGGAAATTACTTGCGACATTGGGTTTTGAATTTGAAATTATTGAATCGAATTACAAAGAGGATAAATTAAATAACATCTACGATTACAAGCAATATGTTATTAATTCCGCACTTAGCAAAGCAAATGATGTTGCCGGCAGAATAGACAAATCAGCTGTTGTTTTAGGTGCAGATACTATTGTTGTTTTAAATAATGAAATCTTGCATAAACCCAAGGACAAAGCTGATGCATACTCGATATTAAGCACTCTGAGCGGCAATACTCATTCGGTTTATACAGGTATTGCATTGATAGATACCGAAAGCAAAGCTATCTTAACCGATGTTCAGGTGACCGAAGTTAGCTTCCGCAAACTTGATGAAGATGAAATCTGGGCTTATATTGGGACTGAATCACCTATGGACAAAGCCGGTGCATATGGGATTCAGGATGATTTTGGTGCTGTTTTCGTTTCGCATATTAATGGTTGTTATTATAATATTGTCGGCTTGCCTTTGGAGATGTTATATTGCCTGCTGAAACAGATGAATAGTTAACTCGTATGTATAAATAATAATATTATCTTAAATGAGATTTTTTTGAATATTTTTTGTTAATATAATAATATGAAGATACACATACTAAATAAGAATTTGTTAGTCCTCTTTTTTTTACAGCTTCTGTTTTTCTTAAGAGCGGAAGCCGGGAAAGATATTAGCGATTTTCAAACATCAATGAACAATTCATTTCGCTATGAGGAGAACAATGGGCAGATTGTTGACCAGTTCGGTATGCCAAGGCAGGATGTCAGGTTTATCGGCAGAAACAAAGATTTAAAAGTTATACTGTGCAGTAATTCAATTAGTTATCAGTTTGAACAGATAGTTAATAAAAGTCAGCCGGTATATGATAAAAAGGATTTAACTTTAGATAAAAGCCAGTTGACGGAATCTTTCTCTTATGCCGTACAAAGAGTTGATGTAGATTTCATCGGAGCTAATGAGTATTTCGAAATAATTAAGCTCGGCAAATCATCCGATTTTGTTAATTACGTAAAAGCCGGGAATCCATCACCTCAGAGCCATATATGCTATTTCTACGACACTATACTTTACAGAAATGTTTATGATAATATTGATATTGTCTTTTATTCAGGAAATCATTCAATAGAAAGCGAAGGTCTGCAAAATAATGCATCAATTAAATATGATATTATTATTCACAAAGGCGGTAATGTCAGCGATGTAAAGTTACAATACAAGGGTTGCAGTAATTTAGAACTTAAAGATGGTAAACTTTGCTTCAAAGCAGGTGATTTTACTTTTCAGGAGTTTGTTCCGGTTTCTTTTTTATCGAAAGACAGCAGACAGCAGACGGCAGACGGGAAAATGGTTAATGGAGAGCGGAAAGGGGAGGTTGTTGAGGTTGATTATGTTTTGAATGGTGATGTTTTAAGTTTTAAATCCAAGCCCTATGACAAATCAAAGAGCCTGACAATTGACCCTTACTTTATTTATGCCACTTATTATGGGGGTACCGGAGAAGATGTCGGGATGGAAGTTGCAACTGACAGACAAAATAATATTTTCATGGCAGGATTTTCCACTTCTTCCTCCAATATAGCCACCAGCGGGGCATACCAGACGCAGATTGCCGGGGAAAAGGATGCTTTCCTTGTTAAGTTTTCCAATGGAGGTGTCAGGCAATGGGCAACATATTTTGGTGGTTCTGATTTTGATTTTGGCCATAGTTTGGCATGCGATATCAGTGGAAATGTATATTTGGCGGGCTGGACTCAAACCCGTACAGGTCTTGCCAGTTCCGGTGCTTTTCAATTTAATTACGGTGGCGGTGAATTTGATGCGTTTATAGCGAAATTTTCATCTGGTGGTTCATATCTTTGGTCAACCTATTTCGGTGGTCAGTACGAAGATTATATTAATGATATTGTAGTTGACGGAAGCGGTGATCTGGCATTTATCGGCAGGACATCGAGTCCATCAAATATGGCTACAGCTAATTGTTTCCAGGTGGAGTTTGGAGGGAATTTCGATGCATTCATTCAGAAGTTCAATGCGAACGGGAATCGGATATGGGGTACATTTTATGGTGGTGAGGGTTTTGATGTTGGGATGGAGGTTTGCACTGATATTTTCAATAATATTGCTGTTACAGGATATACACAGAGCAAGGTAGGGATGACTTCTTCGGGAGCTTTTAAGGATACCCTTACGGGTATTTGGGATGCATTTATAGCAAAGTTTGACCGAAATGGAAAAAGATACTGGGGAACTTATTTTGGCGGAGAAGATGATGACAATGGCTGGGGTATCGGATTCGAAGGTGACGGGGGAATATACGTAACAGGCAATACAAATAGTTATCAGTATATTTCTACATCGGGTGTACATAAGGAGGAGCTTGAGGGAGTTGAACTGGATGCATTTGTTGCGAGGTTTGGTGTTAGTGGTAATCGGTTATGGGGGACGTATTTTGGAGGAGATGATGAAGAATTTGGTAATGCCGGAGTAGTTGACCCATGGAACAATTTTATTATTTCAGGAAATACTTTTAGCGACACAGGTATAGTAACACATGATGCTCCACAAACAACGCGTTCAAGTCAGCGTGATGCATTTACAGCAAAATTTAATTCTTCCGGTCAGCAGGTTTTTGGTACATATTATGGTGCCGGCATGAACGAATATGGACATGGAATAACTGTTGATAAAGAAGGGATAATTCTTATGACTGGCTATAGCTTAAGTTCCAATTTGCTGACTACTAATGATGCTCATCAGGGAAGTTTCGGTGGAAATTCTGATGCTTTTTTAATTAAAATTGGTGATGCTATGCCTTTGGACAGCATCTGGACTTTTCAGTTCAGGGATACCCTTTGTGCGGATGAAATGATTGTTATACCTTATGTTGTAAGCAAGACCTTTTCTGAAGGCAATGTCTTTACAGCACAGCTTTCTAACTTGAATGGTAGTTTTAATGAGTTTTATAATATCGGAAGTTTGACATCAACCACATCGGGAACAATAATTGGATGGATACCTAAAAATACATTGACAGGCAATAGGTATCGTGTAAGAGTTATTGGCAGTATGCCCGGAGTTATTGGCAGTGACAATGGTCTTGATATTACTATTTATGAGCTTCCAAATCCGGAATTTATTGGTACTAATGTTGTTTGTAAGAATGAATCAAGTTCTTATAAAACATTAAATTCAGCAGATTATAATTATAAATGGGAAGTTGATAAGGGAATTATACTCGCCAATGATGATACAGATGAAATTGAGGTCTTATGGAATACAATTGGCTTAGGTTCTGTTAAATTAGTTACGACTAATAAGTATACGGGATGTAGAGATTCAAGTGAATTTATTGTTACAGTTGAACCGGCAGTTTTAGCTTCAAGTATTATTGGACCTAT
>CAZEHW010000053.1:0-17499 GCA_964511865.1 uncultured Hyphomicrobiales bacterium
CAGAATTAATGAAAGCAGGATTCATCTTGATTGCCTCTGCAGGTTTTGTGATATATAATATCAGTTCAAAGAGGAATTTTAAAAAATTTTTAAGGTTCTTCGTTAAACCCAGAGAGAAAAAAGAAGATGTAATTATTGGAATATAGGATTGAAGCAAGATGGCTAACAAAACAAATGTCGCTATACTAACGATATTAATTTTATTGGGAGTTGCTTGTTCACCACAGATAAGATTTGCTACAAAATCTTCATCAGTAAATAATAATACTGCATCCAAGAAAAACAATCTGAATTCCGATAAGCAAAACACAGAAATAGATAATTTTAGCATTTCTGAGTATATTGATAATTATAATATTGATAATAGACGAAAAGAAGTTTTAATATTTGCTGAAAGCCTTATTGGCACACCATATTGCTATGGTGGTATAGATAAAAACTGTACTGATTGTTCCGGTTTTGTAAAGCAGATTTATGAAATGGCAGGAATTAATCTGCCTCGTACTGCCGCTTTGCAATTCGATTACGGAAAAGAAATAAGTGATAATGAAACCGGTCCCGGTGATTTGGTCTTCTTTAAAAGAAACAACAAGATTGGGCACGTGGGAATATATATAGGAAATAACAAATTTATTCATGCCTCAACCAACAAAGGGGTTATTCTTCAAAGTTTAGAGGATGATTATTACAAGAAGACTCTCGCAGGATTTAAGAAAGTACTTTAATTATTTCATAATTAATGGATAATTGTCAATGGTAAATTGATAATGAATATTTTTACAATTATTCCTTAAATACGGAAATGCAATTGAAAAAATTATTGAAGTACGAAAATATTCAGATAAGAATTAAAAAATAGTGTGGAAGATTATTTACACATACACAATTAATTGTGAAAATAATTTCACAATTTGATAATTGTAAAAAAAGGCAGTGGAAATTTTCTACTGCCTTTTTTTGTTAAAGTAGTCTTTTTATCTGCTTATCACAATAGGAAAAACTTTGTTTTCTTTACCCGAATTAACATGCAAGAAGTATTTTCCATTATTAAGTTTCCTTAAATCAACCTTATTGAACTCTCCATTAATAGACTTATCTTCAATTACTTTTTTTCCTGTAATATTAAATATACTGACTGTAAATATTTCTGCCGGATTTTCTGATTTTAACTGAACAATTGCAAAATCTTGTGCCGGGTTTGGATATACTGCTATATTTAATACTTCAGATAAGTTCTCATTTATATTTGTTATAACATCACCAGTCAATGCATTAACAGCAATCAATAAACTGTCAGAAGGGTCATACATTGTTACAAACCAATATGGAGTGTCTGGGTCAAGCTTGACATAATCAGCATAACCCAAAACAATGTACTTTGGTTTACTGTTTGGATATGTACTAATGAAACCTGTATAAGCTGAAGATGCTGTCAGATAAGGAATCATGGCATTACTGTTCATCCATTGCTTTGCATCTAAAGAATTGGGTGAAGCAAATTCTGCTAAAGCACCTAAATCAGAACCCAATGTAGTTAAATTAAATGGAAGAACTCCAAATGGAGTTACACCTATTGCTATCGCCTGAATATTCTGCGGTTCACTTGCAGAATTGAAAAAATAAACCCATCCTGTTGCTTTTCCTTTGCTTGCACCATCAGTCATATCGAAGGCAATGGGTATTGGAGTTCCCATAACTTCAAGACCGGGTATAGTGCCATTAATTGTAGCAATAGAAATTAATTGTGGCTCAGTCAATACTTTTGCCGCTTCTGTTCTTGCCGCTTCAAGTTGTTCTGTTGGCAGATAGGGTGTTTGTGCAAAAATATGAGTTGAAAATGCGATTAAGCAAAAAATAATTGTAATTAATTTTTTCATAAATTATCCTTAATTTAATTATACAAAGTAATTGTTTTTCTTAAAATTAACCGAAAAAAGTATAAAAAACAAAAAGTTTGTTTAATAATTCCAGATTTTACCAAAAAAGTGTAAATTAAAACTTTGTGAATGTAATATTTTAGGGAAACTTTTGAAAAAAAAAATTCTGAAAAAATCCGATGACGTCAGGGTTAAGAAAAGAATCGGTTATGCAATTGATTATGCAAATGAACTAAATCCTGCTCAGTATGAAGCTGTTATGCATAATAACGGTGCCGCCCTTGTTATTGCCGGAGCAGGTACGGGTAAAACCAGGACTTTGATTTATAGATTAGCCCGACTTGTAGAAGATGGAGTTCCTCCCGAGTCTATATTATTATTGACATTCACTAGAAAAGCCTCTTCTGAAATGCTGAGAAGAGCTTCATTGTTGCTGGATGGCAGGTGTGAAAAAGTAACCGGAGGTACATTTCATTCCTTTGCTCTAACTGTTCTAAGAAGATATGCTGAAAAAATCGGATTTGATACGAGTTTTAATATTCTGGATTCTACTGATTCCGAAGATACCATAAATTTAGTCCGTAGCAGAGTACTGTCCGGAAAGCCTAAAAAAAGATTTCCAAAGAAGAATACTCTGCAAAAAATTTTCAACCTTTCAATAAATCGCTGTTTGAAAATCGAAGACATTATACTCAAGGATTTTCCTTTCTTTCTGGATGATATTGATAAAGTTGAAACAATCTTCAATGAATACCAAACTTATAAAAAGCAGTATAATGTAATAGACTATGACGATATGCTTCTCAATTTACTGAAACTGTTAAAGGAGCATAAAGATATTAAGGCAAAACTCGAGAACCGATTCAAATTTATTATGGTTGATGAGTATCAGGATACTAATAAGCTTCAGCATGAAATTGTTTTTCAGCTTGGAGGAAAAACAAATAATATTATGGCAGTTGGAGATGATGCACAAAGTATTTATGCTTTTCGTGGTGCTGAGTTTAAAAATATTATGAGTTTTCCCGATAGTTTCTCCGAATGTAAAGTTTATACCATTGAAGAAAATTACAGGAGTACCCAACCAATACTTTCTTTTGCCAATGAATTAATCAAATCAGCTTCTTATCGCTATGAGAAAAATTTATTTACAAGAAGAGTTGATGATAATTCACCTAAAATCATTACTGCTGAAAACGAAAGACAGCAATCAGAATTTATCGTGCAGGAAATTCTCGAACTAAGAGAGCAGGATATACCTTTAGAGGAAATTGCTATTCTTTTTCGTTCGGGATTTTTATCATTTGATTTGGAAATAGAACTTAACAAAGCAAATATCCCCTATAGAAAATTTGGTGGAATGAAATTCATCGAAACAGCACATATTAAGGATATGCTTAGCTATTTCAAAATTCTTTTTAATCCGAGAGATGCAATTAACTGGCACCGTCTTTTATTGCTTCAGGAAGGTGTTGGTCCAACAACTGCAACGAAGATTATCGAACATCTTTCGAAGATTGAAACGTCATCAGGTAAAAAATTCAATTTCTCATTTGAAGGCACCGGCAAAAAGTCTTTGGATAGTTTATTTAAATTTTTAAATGACATTTTTTCATCAAATCTCAATATCGGAGAAAAAGCAACTTTAATTTCTGAAAATTATAAACCTGTATTGAAAAATAAATATGATGATTGGAGAAAGCGATGGAAAGATATTGAGATGTTCATCGCTATTGCAGACAGGTATAAATCATTAAATGATTTTTTGAATGATATGGCAATCGAGCCTCCCGTTGAATCTGTCATTGATATTGAAGAAGAATCTAAAGAAGAGGAGTTTTTAAATTTATCAACAGTACATTCAGCTAAGGGATTGGAATGGAAAGCCGTATTTATAATCTGGGCTTTGGATGGTCGTTTCCCTTCTTCAAAAGCCGCAGAAGATATTGATGCTCTTGAGGAAGAAAGGCGTTTATTCTACGTTGCTTCAACAAGAGCAAAGGACAAGTTGTATATAACTTATCCAATCAGTATATATGACAGGGAATCAGGGACAGTCCTATCGAAACCATCAAGGTTTATAGAGAACCTTGAAGAAACATTTGCCGAAAAATTTGTACTTCAGGAATGGGAGCAGAGTGAGAATTGATTGCTGATTACTGACTTTTTGCTAATTTTATAAATGCAATCAAAGATAAAAATAAATAAAATAAATAATTTTAGGTTAATGCGATGAAGAATGTAAGATTTTCTATGGTTATATATACTGCAACAATTCTTGTTGTAGCTCTTCTTTTTAGCAATATGGCTATTTGTCAATTAATAATTAATCCAAGCAATGTAATATTAAATGATAGTATCCCCGATGACTTCCCGAAATTTACCATAAAAAACAATGGTGGTGAATCTTCCGGTTATTTGCTTGGGGGAGTATTTTCTGCAAATCCTGAAGTAGGCAATTACAATTTTATTCTCGATGATTCCGGCAAACCTGTCCTCATTCAGAGTGCAAACGGTCTGTACTGCAACATGCATCCATCAGGATTAATCTCAGCTCCGAGAATGATTTCAGGCAATAAAAATATCTATAAAATTTATGACAATGATTTTAATCAGATTGATTCTGTACAAATGGCAAATGGTTATTTTGCTGACTCTCATGATTTCAAGATTCTTCCCAATGGACATTATTTACTTTTTTCTTACCATGATACAGAAATTGATATGAGCAAGATTGTTGAAGGAGGTCATCCGAATGCCAATGTTACTCAGGCAATTATTCAAGAGCTTGATGCTGATAAAAATCCTGTCTTTCAATGGAAAAGTCTGGATTATATTCCGATTACGGACAGCTACTCTGATTTAACAGCAAAAAATATTGACTACATACATATGAATTCAATGTTTATTGATGATAATGGTGATTTGATTTTATCATGCAGAAGCACTTCTGAAATTATCAAAGTCAACCGTCAAACCGGAGAAATTATATGGCGGATAGGTGGCAAACACAATGAGTTTTCTTTTTTAAATGAGCATGAAGAAAATGCACCACAATACTTTTGTTGGCAACATGATGCTAAGATATTATCAAACGGGAATCTCTTGTTTTTCGATAACGGCAGTACCCCGAATGAAGAAACACGCGAATATTCCAGAGCAGTCGAATACGAACTGGATGAGGTAAACAAAACTGCTAAATTGGTTTGGGAATATCGTCATGAACCTGATATCTCAACTGTCAACGAAGGGTCTGTCGAAAGACTTTCAAACGGCAATACTGTAATTAATTGGGGTGGTGCTGTCGCTGATGGTGCCCCTGTTATGACAGAAGTGGATTCCCTCGGTAATCTTGTTTCTGAAGTTTCCTGTACCAGTCAGGATATACGGGCTTATATGGAAATTGTAAAATGGAGTGTTAGTGATTTTACGTTTTCTGATTCAACAGTCGTTGTTTTTCCTCCTTTTGATTTACTAACTTTTGAAGATAATAATTTAAATGACCTTGGAATTTCTATATTACCTGAAGAGATAGGGTATTCTATTGAGAATGAAATAAAAGTATCTGTTAGTAATTTTTCTCCAATAAATCCTAAATTTTCTGGAAAAGCTCCAAGAGTGTTATCTAAGAAAATTCTTATTGAACAAACAGACATTATTTCGATCAAAGCTTATCTAATTTTAAATACTGAAATTTTGAATATAACAAACCCTGAAAATATAACAATTTATCAAAGAAATGAAAATGGAATATTTTATTCCTTAATAACTGAATACTATGAATCCAACAAATCTTTATCAACTGAATTTTCAGATTTCGGTGAATTTATTTTATGTTATCCTGATGTTGCTTCTCTTGCGATTGCTCCAAAGCTGAATAAACCTGAAGATAATGAAATCGTTAATCAATATAATGGTATTAAACTGAATTGGTCACCGATTGGATTCATTGAGAATTTCTTTGTTGAAATTGCTACGGATGAAGATTTTCAAAATTTAGTTATTGTTGATTCCGTTAAAACCGATTATTATAATTTTAAAAATTCGGGAGCAAACACTGAATATTTCTGGAGAGTGAGAAATATAAATGATGCAGGAGAAAGCGAGTGGTCTGAAACCTGGAAATTTTCCACAACAGAGCCATTTATTAAGATAGTTTTTCCTAACGGTGGCGAACAGTTGCATAGAAATGCAACCAGAAATATCATCAGGTGGGAAAAGAATACAAGTGATACAGTTAGGATTGAATTGTATAAAAACGATGAATTTGTTTCCTTAATTAAAGATAATTTCTATACTTCAACAAATGCTTTCCCATGGACTATTGCAAAAAGTACTCCTTTAGATTCCGGATATACAATAAAAATAATTAGTTTGAGAGATACTGCATTAATCGCTGAAAGTGAAAATTCTTTCTCGATAATTGATACTACAGTTGGAATCAATGACTTTGATTTTTATTCAGGATTATCAATATCAAATTATCCTAATCCGGTAAAATCTTCAACAAGATTCGATTTTCAGCTTCCTGCGTCAGGAAACACAGAATTATCAATTTTCAATCTAAAAGGGGAGATGGTTGCTAATGTTTTCAATAAATATTTTGAATCAGGCAATCATTATTTGGATTGGAATGCAAAAGGATTGGTTTCAGGTGAATATTATTGCAGGTTGACTCTGAATGGTCACACGGTTAGCGGAAAGATGATTATAACAAAATAATACCCCTCCATGTAACTCTGCGGATTCTCTTTGTGTAACAAAATGAGTATTTTAATAATATCAAGTGTTTGATTTTCGAGATAAATCTATTAGTTGAAATAGAACCTCAAGAAAATAATTCCCCTATTCCGAAATGAATTTGTTTCAGTTTGTTCCCAATTTTCCTCAGATTTTGGTGTAGTTGTTGGTTTTCCAACTGAGGTGTAATTCAGATGAAGTTCCGCACCCAGTGAAACATGTTTTGAAAACAAATACTCTCCCCCAATAACTAATGCAAGATAATAAGTGGACTGTTTTGTATTATTGTTAACTAAATTTTCAGTTTCGGGAAAATATTTTTCATCTCGATATGAAGTCATAACACCAACGCGAATACCCGGATAATAACCAAAAGTTGAATCAACCTTTATCTTATAAAATGCACCAATGCCATAGCTAAGAGTTTTTGACGAAACTTCAATGTTGCCGATGGTATCAAAAGCATTGACTTGGCTATCATTATTATTAGTAAGAATCCCAAATTCCGGTTCAAATCTTAATCCGTTCTCTAATTGTATTGGAAAGTAAATACCATCTGTTGTACCTGTATTATAAATAAGATCTGATACATTAATAAAAGAAAATACTTTAAATCCGACTCCAACACCGATTTTCACCTGTGAGTTTAAACTTGAGGAGCAGACAAATAAAATTATTACAAGGACAATATAAGACTTTTTCATAACGACCTACTAATTATTCAGATTTAACGCTAATTTTGTCCTCAAATTTAATAAATAAAACTTTTTCAATCAAATATATTGTTTCATTTTAAATAAATTAGTAATTTATACTATGTATTTTTCAAATAATTGATTTGATATGAGAAATTGTGTACTGAAATTCCTTGTGTTAGTGTTAGTCTTATTCTTGAATCAAAATAAGACTCTATATATAATTGCAGAAGAAATCTCTGCTCCGGAAAATTATATTCCTCAACCATTCGATGTAACTCGTTATGATGCCGAGCTTGATTTTAGCCAATACCCCACTACGGCTATGAGAGGAGTTTGCCGTATTTCTGTTCAATGGCTCGAAAGTCCTGTCGGGAATAAATTTTATTTCCATTTGCGTGACCTGACAATTGATTCTGCTTTTTAACAAAATATTAAAGTAAATGAGGTTGAATTCTGTACAAAGGAGGACTCAACATAACAAAATGAAATCAATCCTCCTCATCAATTAAGTACAAGTACTGCTACTATTACAATTTATTATCATGGTAATATGACCACTGAATACAATACTAGAGCAACAAAATGGGGTGGTGTGCAGTCGAAAAGTGAAGTGCTTTATTCAATGGGTGTTGGTTTTTATAACAATTATGTTTCAGCTACACAGCACTGGTTACCTTGCTACGACCATCCATCTGACAAAGCATCTTGTAAATTCAAATTCATTGTTCCTGCAGGAAAAGAAGTTGCTTCAAATGGTTTGCTGACTGAAGTAATACATCCTGACAATGGTACAGATATTTTCGTTTGGGAACATAACAACGACTGTGCAACTTATAACTATACTTTTGCTGTTTCAAATTTCGTCCCGGTAAATTTTGGAGATGAAAAACTACCCATTGTAGTTTATTGCAAACCTGCAGATACAAGCGGAGTACAAACAACCATGAAATTAGTACCAAGAATGGTTAAGACATTTGAGGACAGATTTGGAAAATATCCTTTTGAAAAAGTCGGTTATGTTTTAACTCCTTCCAGCGGTGGTTCTATGGAACATGAAACCATGATTTGTCTGTATGAATATTACGGGAAAGGAAAAGATACCGTTAATGAAACTGCCGCACATGAACTTTCGCACATGTGGTTTGGTGATATGGTTACTCCTTATGATTTTAGGGATGCCTGGCTGAACGAAAGTTTTGCTTCTTTTTGTGAATCCATTTGGTACGAAGGTCTTTTTGGATTCGAAGAATATCTGAATCATCAGGATGACATGCGGGGTTTTTATATATCCAATCCGAGTGGTGCCAAGTCAGAAGGAATTTTCTCTATCTTTGACTTTCCAAGGATATTTCCATCTTCAAATTATCCTTATGCCACAATTTATAAAAAGGGTGGTGCTGTTGTCGGTATGCTCAGATATGAGCTTGGTGATTCCCTTTTCTTTGTTGCAATTAATGAATATCTTTCAGCAAGAAAATATGCTAATGCGAATACAGACACCTTGAAGTATTATTGCGAAAAAGTTTCAGGTAAAGATTTGGATTGGTTCTTCGACCAATGGATTTACGGCAAAGGTTGGACCCAATTACAGTTTACGTTTGAAAGCAGGGAAGATGGTACTGCAAAATTAGACCTTACACAGATTCAGCCGGACAGTTTTGGTGTTTATATTAATGTCCCTGTTGAAATTGGATTTGAAAAACCTGACGGTGAGTATGAGTTCAGGATGTTCAAACTTGATGAGAAACAACAATCTTATGAAATTGATTTAGGGTTTGATTGCAAAAGACTCTTGATAAATAGGGGTCCGAATGTCAGGAGTTTATTTGAAGTTAAGAGTATGAATATTGTATCCGTTGAGCAGGAAATTGATGAAGGTAAACTCCGAATATTTCCAAATCCAACAAATGAAAATGTTATGATTACTTTTCCTTCAGGTGATGGTACTGTTCACATCAAAGTGTTTGATGAAACCGGGACAGTTGTTTTCAGGGATACCCTTGCCACAAAGAAAGCAAATAATTTCTATAGTCTCAATACACAGGATTTATCTGCAGGAAATTATTTTGTTTTGATTGATTATAATGGTATTTTGGTGACTGATAAATTTGTGATAATTAGGTAATTGTATGACAGCTGAAGAAATAAAAAGAAATTACGACATTGTTAAAGAAAGAGTAATCAAAACCGCATTGTCTTGTGGCAGAAATCCTGATGAGATTACGATAGTAGCGGTAAGCAAGTCGCACCCATATGATACTATTACAGATGGAACGTCAGCAGGGATAAATGTATTCGGGGAAAACTATGTACAAGAGTTCAAAGAAAAGGTGGAACAGCTTGAAAGCAGAAATATTACTCAGCCGGAGTGGCACTATATCGGGCATTTGCAGACAAATAAAGTTAAGTACATAGTCCCTTATGTATCACTTATACATTCAGTTGATTCTGTTCGGCTTGCTGAAGAAATCTCAAAACAGGCAAAGAAACACAACAGAACAATTGATATTCTTTTACAGGTCAATACTTCAGGAGAAGAAAGTAAATCCGGTTGTGAGCCTGTTGAAACCTGTGATATCTTTAGAGCAGTGAAGGATATTGAAAATATAAATGTTCTTGGCTTGATGACTATCGGCTCATTTTCAGACAACGAATATATATATAGAAATGAATTCAGACTACTCAAAAGCATGCTTCAGCAAATGAATGAAAAATATCCCGAAGTAAATGTTAAGCATTTATCAATGGGTATGACTCATGACTATGAAGCAGCAATCGAAGAAGGAGCAACAATTATCCGGGTTGGTACAGCCATATTCGGAGAACGGGATTATTCAAAATAGAAAAAGCAGGAATCTATATTGAAACAAATTCCTGCTGTAAAAAGTAAGAAAGAATATTTTTAATTTCATTCTTTATTTTCCAATTCTGTTGTGATTTTCGAAATCATCTCCTTTGCTTTGGAGCTTGCTCCTTCCATAAATGGTGTTAGCAGGTCAATCGGAACAGGGAATACTATTGTAGAGTTCTTCTCGGTCGCTATATCAGCTAAAGTCTGCAAAAATCTTAATTGCAATGCGATCGGATACTCCTGAATTTGTTTAGCGGCGTCTGCAAGTTTTCTTGCCGCCTGGAATTCTCCGTCAGCGTTAATAACTTTAGCACGCCTTTCTCTTTCGGCTTCTGCCTGGCGAGCCATTGCTCTTTGCATTTCGATTGGCAAATCAATTTGCTTGACTTCTACTGATGATACCTTAATACCCCAAGGTTCTGTATGGTCATCAATAATCTGTTGAAGCTTGTGATTGATTTTATCACGTTCTGCAAGGATTTCATCAAGGTCGGATTGTCCTAAAATACTTCTCAAAGTCGTCTGAGCAAGCTGATTTGTTGCGAAAAGATAATTCTCTACATCAACAATTGCCTTGTCTGCTTCCATTACCCTGAAATACAATACTGCATTTACTTTTATTGATACGTTATCCTTTGTAATGACATCTTGTGGCTCAATATCCATAACCACTGTTCTCATGCTGACGCGGAGCATTTTATCTATGAAAGGAATCAATATAATTAACCCGGGACCCTTTACTGCAATCAATCTTCCAAGACGAAAAATTACTGCTCTTTCATATTCACGCATAACCTTGATGGCTGATGCAAGAATAAGTAATACAAAAGCTAAAATTACTAATGATGGCATAATGCCTCCTTTAAATAAATGAATAAATAATTTATATTTTTCTCTTAACTTTCAAAGTCATATTATTTATAGACAGAACAACAATTTCTTGTCCTTCGATGATGTCATCTTCGGCTATTGCTTTCCATATTTCGCCATGCACTTTGACTTTTCCTTTGGTTTTGCTGTCGAAATCCGAAAGCGAAAGCCCTTCTTCTCCTACCATTGCTTCTTTACCACTCGCACCTTTTCTACTCTGTGCTTTCAATCCCAATGCGGCTATGAAAACAAAAAACAATGTTGTTAGTATGACGATTGTTATTATTAAACTCATAGATATACTCACAAATTCTAATTCAGATGCGGGTTCGATTAACATCATTGAACCAAGCAAAACACTTACGACCCCGCCTATCGTCAGTAAACCATAACTTGGTACTTTTATTTCTAGTAAAAACAGAACAACTGCAAGTAGAATCAATGCTAATCCTGCATAATTTATCGGTAACATTTGTAAGGAATAAGCCGCAAGAATAATAGCTATTCCTCCAATTACTCCCGGAAAAATTGCACCCGGATTATAAAGCTCAAAGAAAATACCATAGATTCCCAACATCAGTAGAATGTAGGCAATATTCGGGTCGCTGATAACACCAAGTAATTTTATTCTCCAGCTTTGTTCATAGTTTTCTATTTCAGCATTATTTGTATTTATAGTAAAAGTGCCAGAAGGTAGTTCAACAATTAATCCATTAAGAGTAATTAGAAGGGAATCAATATCCGGACATATAAAATCAATAGCCCCGCTATCAAGTGCTTCATTTTCAGTAGCGGCAATACTTTTCCTTACAGTCATTTCTGCCCATCCGACATTTCTGTTTCTTTTCTTAGCTATACTTCTCATAAATGCAGATGCATCATTTGTAACTTTAGCTGTCATTGCCTGATTTGTGTCACTTTCACCACCTAAGCCAACAGGATGAGCCGCACCTATATTTGTTCCGGAAGACATAACTGCGACATTAGCCGCAAGTGTTATGAAAACACCGGCAGAACCGGCTCTTGCTCCTGCCGGTGCCACATAGACTACAACAGGTACTTCAGATGACAGTAAATCACTAACAATATCTCTTGTGGATTCAAGTAATCCTCCGGGAGTATTCAAACGAATAATGAGTGCTTCTGCTTTTTGTTCTTCTGCATAGCCAATGCTTGATTGAATATAATCTGCTGTGGCAGGACCAATTCCGCTTTTTATATCAATCAGAATGACCTTGTTTTTAGCTGACGTAAAACTAATCACAAGAATAAAAGTCAGTAATATATATTTGACTTGTTGCATTTTCCTGAATTTTCTGAAACAATAAATTTATAAATAACAATATAGATATTTTTTCTTAATTTTAAAAGATTAAAATTTTATTAATTTTATTAATTTAAAATGATTTCTTATTTTATTAAGTTCTTATTCGTAAATTTATAAATATTATTTGGAGGATATATGCGTTTTGAAACACTTCCTGCTATGTATAATGAACTTGCTAACAAGTATGGGGAAACTAAAGCGGCAATCAAATACAAATTTGAAGGGGAGTATAAAAGTATCAATCATGAACAAGTCAGAGAGATGGTTGAATGCTTCGCTTTAGGTCTTATGGAACTTGGAATTCGTGAAAGAGACAGGGTAGGAATTGTTTCCGAAAATCGTGTCAAATGGATTATTGCAGATTTGGGAATATTGAGTGTAGGAGCTGTTGATGTTCCAATTTTTCCTACATTATCAGCCAAACAGGAACAATATATTTATGGTAATTGTACAGCAACAGCTGTCGTTGTTTCAAATAATTTTCAACTTAATAAAATTCTTGAATTTAAGAAAGATATGCCATCCCTAAGACATGTCATCGTTATGAACAGTGATTTCAAAACAACAGATGTGTCGGTAAAATCCATGGCTGAAGTAATGCAAAGAGGCAAGGAATTGCGTAGCTCACAGGAAAGAAAACTACTCTTACGTGAAAGGATTGATAGAATTAATACTGATGACCTTGCCACAATTATTTATACAAGTGGTACTACCGGAGACCCTAAAGGAGTGATGCTTACGCACAAAAATATTTTATCTAACATCGAAGGTGTTTTTGATGCAATTCCATTAAGTGATAAAGATACATTTTTGTCATTTTTGCCCTTATGCCACTCATATGAACGAACAACCGGTTATTACTCAGCACTTGCTACCGGGGGTACTGTTGCTTTGGCAGAATCTCTCGAAACAGTTGCCGCTAATCTAAAGGAAGTAAAACCGACAATGATGACTACTGTTCCAAGGTTGCTTGAAATTGTTAAAAAGAAAATTTACACCAAAATGGAATCCGAATCGCCTGTAAAAAGAAAAATTTTTGAAATGGCAGTTGAGACAGGAAAAAATTATGTCCGAAGAAAACTAAATAATGAGAAAATTCCAACTAGCTTAAAAGTAAAATATTCTTTGGCAGACAAACTCGTATTTGCGAAGATTCGGGAGACTTTTGGGGGTAATTTAAGGATGTTTGTTTCCGGTGGTGCAGCACTTAGAGACCATGTTTGCGAATTTTTCCTTGCATCCGGTATGACAGTTATAGAAGGCTACGGTTTGACTGAAGCATCACCTGTAATTAGTGCTAACAGACTTGATAGTATTGAAATAGGGTCAATCGGAAAACCATTTTTTAATGTCGAAGTTAAATTCCTTGAGGATGGTGAACTGTTGGCTAGAGGACCAAATATTATGAAAGGATATTGGGCGGACAAAGTTGCTACCGACGAAGCTATTGATGAAGATGGCTGGCTTTATACAGGAGATATTGGCAAATTTACCGAGAAAGGAAACATTAAAATTACCGGCAGGAAAAAGGATATTCTTGTTAGCAGTGGTGGAAAAAATATTGCTCCGCAACCTATAGAGAGTCTTTTAACTCAGAGTTCATATATTGAACAATGTATTTTAATCGGTGACAGGAGGGAATATTGCACTGCTCTTATTACTCCTGATTTTGAACAACTTGAAAAACTGGCAAAAACTTTTAACATTCAATACGAAAATGTGACCGAACTCATTTCCAATGAAAAGATAATAAGAACAGTAAAACAAGATATTGACCGGCTCCAAGGTGACCTGGCAAAATATGAACGGGTTAGAAAATTTTCTTTACTGTCTCAACTATTTTCTGTTGAAAACGGAGAGTTAACACCCAAAATGGATGTTAAGCGATTTGTTGTTGAAAGAAAATTTTCACAACTCATTGAATCAATGTATGGATTTGAACCTGAAAAATAGGTCTTATATTGAAATATATAAATTTAAACTTATCAATGGATGAAATCGACATAAGTTTGCATTCCGGATTTTGTAAGGAATTGAATACTAAAAAATAGGGTATAGGGGGATGTTCTCAGAGTTTTAGAACACCCCCAACTCAAATTCTAATTTTACTTTGCAACACCAGTTAAAAACTTTCTACCATTTTCATTATTCTTATTGGTAAATTAACAACACCAAACAATTCAGAATTGAAATTCTTAAATCAATAACCGATTTTTTTGTTATTTTTGATGAAATTGGTATTTTAATATAATAATTTGAAGAGTTGACATGGATTTGAAGCATATAATTTTTGTATTTGTATTAGCATTTTTTGCTGGAATGCTGTATTTTAATCTTAAACGAATATTTTCATATCTGAAAGTTGCCAAAAAAGATAATAGGACTGATGATCCAGCAAAAAGAATTAAACATATGCTCAAGGTGGCATTTGGGCAAACCAAGATTTTACGCGAAGGTTTCGCAGGTTTGGTACATGTTGGAATTTACTGGGGTTTTCTTGTTTTACTCTTTTCAGCTGCAGAAGCAGTATTTCAGGGAATTTATCAAGGATTTAACTGGAGTTTCTTAGGTCCGCTTTATCCAATAATAACTATCAGTACAGATTTATTTAGTCTTGTAGTTATCATTGCTGTTATTTTCTCAATTCTAAGAAGATTTGTCTTCAAAGTAAAACGTTTACAGGGAGACAAGAGTGAAACAATAGATGCTTCAATTGTTCTTGGCTCAATATTTATCATTGTGAGTTCTCTGATGATTGAAAAGGCAGCATGCCATGTTTTAGGAACTTTGCCTGAATCCAGTATTTGCCCTCTAACTTTTGCCATAACAAATTGGATTCCACAACAATCTGCTAATATCATTTATGAAATTTCCTGGTGGATTCATATTCTTGCAATTTTTCTTTTTGCAAATTATTTGCCTTTCTCTAAACATTTTCATGTATATACTTCAATTCCTAATGTATATTTTTCTCCTGAGAACATACCAAACAAGTTAGATAAAATAAATTTCGAAGAAGAGGGAATGGAAAAATTTGGTGTTGTTGATTTGGACGATTTGAGTTGGAAGAATCTTTTTGATTCATACTCCTGTACTCATTGCGGTAGATGTACTTCTGTTTGTCCAGCAAATTTAACCGGTAAGGAATTAAGTCCCAGGGAAATTATAGTTCAAATAAGAGAAAGAGTCAAAGAAGCCGCTCCCATTATGCTCAAAATGAAAGAAGCAAAAGATGAAGGAAAAGAGTACGCAGCAACCGGAGAAGAACAAGTAATCCTTGATAAAAAATTCGTTGGCGAATATGAAAGTATCGAAGCTCTTTGGCAATGTACCACTTGCGGAGCTTGTATGCAGGAATGTCCCATAACAATAGAACATGTTCCTGCAATTATCGGAATGAGAAGAAGTTTGGTTATGATGGAATCTAACTTTCCGCAGGAGATTCAACCGGCTTTCAGTGATTTGGAAAACAATGGTTCACCCTGGTCATTTTCACCAACCGAAAGAGCTGATTGGGCAGAAGGTATTGGGATTAAATCCTGTGCTGAAGATTCAGATTTTGATATACTTTTCTGGGTTGGTTGTGCAGGGAGTTTTGATGACCGTGCTAAGAAAATTTCGGTTGCTTTCGCAAAAATCATGCAGAAAGCAAATATTAATTTCCGAATTCTTGGACAAGAAGAACGTTGTAACGGCGACATGGCTCGACGTGCGGGTAATGAATATCTTGCTGATATGCTCGTTAAAATGAACATAGAAACTTTAAATGGTTACAACGTGAAAAAGATTGTTACTATTTGTCCTCATTGCTTCAATACATTCAAAAATGAATATCCTGATTTTGGAGGCAATTATGAAGTGCTTCACCATACCCAATTTATTCAGCAATTATTGGATGAAGGTAAATTGAAACTTAAACAAAATGGACAAAGCAAAAAGATTGCTTACCATGATTCATGTTATCTCGGAAGGTACAATCAGATATATGATGCCCCAAGAAATAATCTTAAGAAATTATTTGGCTCAGAGTTATTGGAACCTGAGAAAACCGGTGACAGAGGATTTTGTTGTGGTGCCGGTGGTGCACAAATGTTCTTAGAAGAAACAAAGGGTAAAAGAGTCAACATAGAAAGAACAGAGCAATTACTCCAAACAGGTGCTGATTGCATAGCAGTAAACTGTCCGTTTTGCATGACAATGATTACCGATGGAGTTAAAGCAAAAGACAAAGTTGACGATATTGAAGTTAAAGATATCGCAGAAATTATCTTTGAGAATATAGAAGAATAAGAATAGTTTGAATATCAGGATATTCTTCTCATCCATCTCCAATGATAATAAAAGAGTTATCAATTGACCTTGATAATTGTCATGTTATTCTGCTGAATACTTTTAATAAGAATGAAGCTCAGAGTCTTTTTGCTAAATTAGCTGATGAAGGGATTAAAAATATTTTTGTTGAAAGTGTTATAGTTCCTGAAAAACAAAAAACTTCATATTTTGTACGTTCAGTGAGTTTCGATGATGTTGAGAGTGCAGTTAAGTTTCGGACAAATACTGTTTTTAGGAAACCGGAGATTGAGGAGTTAATGATGAAAGTATCTCCACTTGTAAAGTGTGAGAAAGCTAAGTGATGAAACAAAATCTAATGTATGAAAACATCAATGCATTTAATCTTTCTTAATAATAAAAAAGTAATATTAATAATCCCTGATTCAAATAAAGATAAATTATTATAAAATCAATTAAATCCTTAGTCAATAGAGTATTCAATCTTGAGATACTTTTTTGTACTATCATTAACCTTATATGTATCACTTAACCTCATACCACAAATCCAAATTATTTCTGATTTTGTTGCTAAAAGTATTATGTTATTTTTGTCTAACAAAGATACTTTATTGTTTGTCAGAAAGTCACTTATTTTCATAGAGCCACTCATACCTAATGGTTTGAAAGTATCCCCCTGCTTCCAATTTCTTAAGTATAAAACTGAAGGTATTAAGTCCCAATCAATAAATTCAACATTTGGATTAGCTGTGAATTTTACTTGTTTCTTTTTTACTTTTTCAAGTTTTATTATCTTCCCATTAACCTTGAATTCACCTTCTTTTTTAATTGGAAGGAAGATTTCAG
>CAZEHW010000054.1:0-17439 GCA_964511865.1 uncultured Hyphomicrobiales bacterium
AGTTCTTGTATTTAAAACATCGAACGACAAATATGCCAAGATGCGTGTAATGAATTATTACTTGGGGCATCCGGCAGAATACACACAGGAAGCAGTTTCGAGATATTATACATTTGAATATGTTTATCAGCCGGACGGCACAAGGAATTTTTAGTCTGCTCGTGGATTTAAAATTAAAAAAGACTGTCTTAAAAATATGGCAGTCTTTTTTTTGTTCAAAATGTGATTTTCAATTACATCAATTTATTAAAGAAGGTAATTTGTTTGTTATTAAAATTAGAATAAATAATTATTATTAATTTGCTTCGTTTACTAAAAGATATATTTCTGAATTATAGTAATAATATTTAATATGGAATCAAAAACCGATAAAATAAATAGATTGAAAAAAGAGAAGAATGCTATAATTCTTGCTCATTATTATCAGGAATCGGAAATACAGGACATAGCGGATTTTTTGGGTGATTCACTTGCTCTTGCACAAGCGGCAAAAAAAACGGATGCAGATGTCATTATTTTTGCGGGTGTCCACTTTATGGCTGAGACAGCAAAAATATTAAATCCTTCTAAAATCGTTTTACTGCCGGATATGAACGCAGGTTGCTCTTTGGCTGATAATACTCCTGCCGACAAATTTAAAGATTGGATTGATGCACATCCCGGGCATACAGTCATATCATATATTAACTGCTCCACACAGGTCAAGGCGATGTCTGATATTATCTGCACATCATCCAATGCTGAAAAAATTGTAAACTCTTTAACAAAAGACGAAAAGATTTTATTTGCTCCTGACAAATATTTAGGAAAACATGTAATTAAAAAAACAGGCAGAGATATGGTTTTGTGGGATGGGTCATGCGAAGTTCATACCGTTTTTTCGGAACTTGAATTGATTAATCTGATGAACAAATATCCTGATGCGAAAGTCCTGGCACATCCTGAATGTCCCGAAAATATTTTGGCTTATGCAGATTTCATCGGTTCAACATCCGGAATAATAAAACAGGCAGTTGATTCAAATTCTAAGGAGTTTATCATACTGACTGAACCCGGAATAATTCATCAATTAGAGTTAAAGACAGAAGGCAAAACTTTTTATACGGTACCAAACCTTGAAGGATGCAGTTGCAACAATTGCCCTTATATGAAGCTGAATACAGTTGATAAAATTATATCTGCACTTGAGAAAATGGAGCCGCAAATTCATATTGAAGAAAATTTGAGATTAAGAGCATTAAAACCGATAGAAAGGATGCTGGAGCTTTCATGATGGAATATGAACAGATAAAAAAACTGCCTGAGGAATACATTATCAAAAAGATTAATGAATTTCTTTCCGAGGATATGCCCGAAGGTGATGCAACAACTAATGCAATTTTTTCAAATTCAGTAAATAACTCCCAACTCCCAACTCTCAACTCAATAACTGCATTTTTGCAGGCAGAAGAAGATTTGATTTTTGCAGGAGAGCAAACATTAGAGTATTTCTTTGATGGGAAAAGTCAAATTGAACTGAAATTCAAAGACGGGGACAAGGTTAAAAACGGGGAAATTATTGCAGTGATTAAAGGCAGAACAGATATTATTCTGTCACACGAAAGGGTAATGCTTAATTTACTGCAACGGCTTTGCGGAATAGCGACATTGACAAATAAATATGCAGAGATTGCCAAGCCCTATGATGTCAAGATTCTTGATACGAGGAAAACCACTCCCGGGCTTAGATTATTTGAAAAGTATGCCGTAACTGTCGGAGGGGGCTATAATCATCGTCTGGATTTGTCTTCCGGTATATTAATTAAGGATAATCATATCAAAGCGGCAGGCGGAATAAAAGAAGCTATTGAGATGCTTAGAAATAATAATCCAAAAAATCTGAAAATCGAAATTGAAGTTGAGAATATGGATGAGATTCAGGAAGCATTGAAAATTGGTGTTGATGGATTTTTACTTGACAATATGAGTCCCGAGATGATTGCAGAGATAGTTAAATTTATTAGAACTGAAGCCAATAATGATATTTTTATTGAAGCATCAGGAGGAATAAATCTCAATAATCTCGAGCAATATGTTAAGACAGGAGTTAATGCTATTTCTTCAGGAGCTTTAACTCATAGTGTCAAGGGAGCGAATATTCATTTGGAGTTTAGCCGTTTTTAATGTAGAATGTAAAATGTAAAATGAAGAATGTAAAATGAAGAATGTAAAATGTAGAATGTAAAATGTAAAATGTAGAATGTAGAATGTAAAATGTAAAATGTAAAATGTATAATTATGGAAGATAGTCCAAGTACATTATCTTTAAAACAAACAAATAAATGAATCATTAATTTGCTTTAATATATTTTATTTATTAAGTTACAAAATAAGATAAACTAAAAAATGATTTTGTTTGTTTAAATGAGGAGATGATCATGAAAAATATTTCGATAATTGTTCTTGCATTAATTTTCACAATGCTTGGTTGTGGGAAAAATTCAGATGATAACAAGCTGAATGGCACTAATAACGGGGACATCATTCCTTTAGCCGTAGGAAATACCTGGAATTATAAAGTAAAAAATGATAGCGGTGATTTCCGTTGGGACTTGTTAATAACCCAAAAAAAATCAATACCCGTGCTTTTTCCGGATTCTTCTGTTAAAATTTCTGATGTTTTTATTACGCGGGCTATAGCAACCTCAACTGATGGCACTTATATTGATACAACCTATCATGGCTATATAAAAGAGAATGATGGGATTGTATTGATTGCTAATTGTGATAGTATTCCAGCCGTTTATATTCGTAAATATTCAAATAATTTCAAGATTGGTTGGGTTGATACTCTCGCTTATGACCAGATGATTTGTTCAGGCAGTAAAACAATAAAAACAACTGCCGGAACGTTCGATTGTATCAGATATTCAAGTAAGCCGGGAGTGTATATTGACAGTTATTACTGTAAGGGTGTTGGATTGGTTTCTGAGATTGCAGGTTCTCGTAAGAATTGGTCTAATACTCTCGTCTCGTACAAATTAAAGTGAGGGAAAAGAACAATCCTATGAGCTTTAACTCATAGTGTCAAGAGTGCGAATATTCATCTTGAATTTGACCTCAAATGATTTAATCTTTTTAGGCACTAAATATTAAGTATAAAGATTTTTATAGCAAAATATTAGTAATTTATTATTTTTGCTATTTACGATTTGAATTTTATGTTTGGGAATTAAAATTTAAAATTGAGAATATCATAAAATTATATTTATTAATTGAAAGGAAGCAAAATGACAATAATCGAAATTTTCGAGATGTATAAATCAATTGCAGTATTCGGCATGTCAACAAATGATGTTAAGCCATCTCATTATGTGCCTGCTTTTCTGCTAAGCCAAGGATATAATATTGTACCTGTTAATCCCGGAGCAAAAGAGATAGCAGGACAGAAAGCATATAAAAATATTTTAGATATAGAAGATGATATAGATATATTAAATGTCTTCAGACCATCAGAAGCGGCACTTGAAGTTGTTCAGGAAGCTGTGGAAAGAAAAAAACAAAGAGGAGATATAGACCTGATTTGGCTTCAGGAAGGTATAATAAATGAAGAAGCAAAAAAGCTTGCAGAATCCCATGGAATAGAATTTATTCAGGATAAGTGCATGCTCAAAGAATTTAAGAATCTGTAAAAATAAATAAACATCATTTACTTTATTATAATTAATAAATGAAATTTAATATTCCCAATTTAATTAGTTGGTTAAGAATACTAATTGTACCATTTTTTTTCTATATGTTAGTATGGGGAGGAAAAGGTTCGGTTGAAATTGCTTGTGTCCTTTACTTTTTTGCATCTGTGTCGGATTTTTTTGATGGCTGGGCGGCAAGAAAATATGGTGAGGTAAGCAATTTTGGAAAGTTTATTGACCCTTTAGCAGACAAGGTTCTAACAACTGCCGCTTTTATTGCATTTGCTCTGATGGATATAGTAGAACTTTGGATGGTTATCATAATTGTCCTTCGTGATTTCGGCACAACATTTTTAAGATTATATTTTGATAATAAAGGAAAAACATTTAAAACATCTCTAGCGGCAAAATGGAAAACAACCATTCAAATGATATTTATAGCAATTATACTCATCTTACTTTTATTAAAAGAAACACAAGCCTTCACCGAAAAAATATTGGGAACAACGGCAAATATTGTTGTGGATACCTTGCTTTATTCGGACATTATATATTTTACAATGTTATTAATAGTCGTCTTATCTGTTTGGACAGGTATAGAATATATTTTACCGGGCAAAGTTCAAAAAGAAGAACCAAAAGCTTAAAATGCTGATGATTACTTGCAAAAACAAACTTTTCTCTATACAGAATAAATTTAGTTATTTTTCAAAATTGGCTGAAAACCCTGATGAATAGGGGAAAAGTTGTAATATTTACAAAAAAATATGCAAAAAAGTAGTAAAAATCAATGTTTTGAAAAAAAAAAGCTTGCAAACCTTGATTAAATGCTATAGATTTGCACTGTAGTTAATTTTTTTTCATCCAATTAATTATTTTTACTACAAAATAAAAAGGGGGTTTAAATGGGCTTAAACAAAGCACAACTGATTGCTGAAGTTGCAAAAGACACTGGAATGACCAAAGTCGATGCAGAAAAAGCAGTAAAAAGCACTTTTGAAGCGATTTCAAAATCGTTGAAAAAAGGAACAAACGTAACATTGATTGGTTTCGGAACATTTTCTGTATATAACAGAAAAGCCAGAAAAGGTAAAAACCCGAGAACCGGTGAGACATTGAAAATTGCCGCCAAGAAAGTTCCAAAATTCAAAGCTGGCAAAGCTCTTACAGACGCTGTAGGCAAAAAAGCAGCTAAGAAGTAATTCGCAATTTTTGCACAAATAAAAAAAGCCATTCATTTTGAATGGCTTTTTTTTTAATTTGCATTAATTAATATGTATTATTTGTGAATTTAGAAATTTATGACAGACAAATTGACTCATCCATATCTATTGCAAGTCGATGATTTGACTTACGACGATATTTATAAAATTTATAACCGTGCAAAATATTTTTTGGAGAATTTCAAACCGGGAATGAAATTCGATGATTTGAAAGGTATTACCGTAGCTCTTGCTTTTTTTGAAAATTCAACAAGGACAAAATTATCTTTTGACTTGGCGGCAAAGAGATTGTCTGCTGAGATAATTAATTTCCAGACTTCAACAAGCAGTTTATCTAAAGGGGAGTCATTGATTGATACCTTACGTACTATTGAAGCGATGGGGGTCGATATTTATGTTGTCAGGCATAACTGTTCAGGAGCGGCTCAGTTTTTGCAGGCAAATACCAATGGTATTATTGTGAATGCAGGTGACGGAAAACATGAACATCCCACACAGGCGCTTTTAGATACTTTTACTCTTTACCGTCATTTCGGCAAGCTTGAGGGTTTGAAGGTCTGTATCATTGGTGATATTTTGCATAGCAGAGTAGCAAGGTCTAATGTTGCAATGCTTAAGATTTTAGGCGCTGAGGTAGGATTTTGCAGTCCGGGAACTTTAGTGCCAAGGGCTAAGGATATTTGGGATGTCAAATTGTTTGATACTATTGAAGAATCTGTTGATTGGGCTGATACTATTATATTGCTTCGTCTGCAAAGAGAAAGAATGGAATCCGGGATATTGCCTTCAATCAGGGAATATACAAAGTACTATGGAGTTACATTTAATCTATTCAGCAGTAAACCGGGATTGGTTTTAATGCATCCGGGACCTGTGAATTACGGAGTGGAGTTAGATTATGAATTAAGCTCTTATCCGAATGTATTGATTCAGACTCAAGTAACGCATGGTGTTTTTATTAGGATGGCTTTGCTTTCTTTGCTGGGTAGTCGATAATCGTTAGTCGTTAGTCAATTAGGACTTTTAGACTTTTAGGAAGAGGAGATTTTATGGTGAATTACATCTAATAATTTGGTTGTTTTAATTTGGAAAAGAAAGACTGGACAATAATAGATGTTCTTAAGTGGGCGACAGATTATTTTATCGGGAAGGGAATTGAATCTCCAAGGTTAAATATTGAATTGATGCTTTGCTCAGTATTGAACATTCCAAGAATCAAAATATATACACAATTCGACAAACCTTTAAATGAACTTGAACTGAAAAACCTGAAAAACATGATTTTAAAAAGGGTTTCAGGAGAACCATTGCAATATATCTTAGGTAAAACCAGTTTTCTTGATTCCGAAATAATGGTTAATGATACTGTTATGATACCAAGACCGGAAACTGAATTGCTTGTCAGCCGGATTCTTCAGGATTATTCAAACAAATATAAAAAATATAATATCTTAGATATTGGGACAGGTTCAGGTTGTATAGCTCTGACTTTAGCAAAAAACTTTCCGGCTTCAGATATATTGGCAATTGACGTTTCTTATTTTGCAATAATGACTGCAAAGATTAACGGTACTAATCTTGCAATAAGGAACATTAGCTTTAACCAATGTGATATCTTAAAGGATTTACCTACTAGACAGAAGTTTGACATTGTTGTTTCTAATCCACCATATATTCCACTAAATGATTATAACCAACTTGAGAAGGAAGTGAAGGATTACGAGCCCAGGAATGCTTTGACAGATGGCAGTGACGGATTGACCTTCTACAAGCGTTATATACAGATTTTACCGGAAATTCTAAAGGAAGATGGCAGCTTTTATTTTGAAATTGGATATAACCAAAAAAAAGTTATTGAAGATTTATTTTATGGAAAATCTTTCACATTAACCTTTTTTGAAGATTTGAATAAAATTCCCCGGGTATTAAGGGGAAAGTATTTTTAAACAAAATAAATTCATAAATCTCTCATTTTGTATATCAGCAATAAAGCCGATAATAATTAAGTCGTTTATATTGGTTTAGACATTCCTAAATAGTTAAAAAACAACAACAATTAAATTATAATTATAAAATATTTCTTGCTAAATCGAATAATTTTTCTTAAATAATGCTTGGTTAAAAAGCAAATAAAAAGAATAATATAAATTTTTTTTGTAATCATTAGGAATATTGTATGGCGAGTGTTAATATTGATTCCATAATCGAAAACCATAAGAATAATGGCGACGGCATTATTTCCATACTTCAGGACATTCAGGCAAAATACAGTTATCTACCACAAGAAGCGTTAATCCAGGTAGCAGAGGACACAGGCAAATCTCTTGTTGACATCTACGGTGTAGCGACTTTTTACAAATCGTTCAGCTTGAATCCTAAAGGGAAACATCACGTTACCGTGTGTCTTGGTACCGCATGCCACGTAAGAGGTGGTCCAATAATAGCTGAGGAGTTTCAGAAAATATTGAAGATAGCTCCCGGCCAAACTACAACAGACGAACAATTTTCACTGGATACTGTTGCATGCCTTGGTGCCTGTGCATTAGGTCCAATTGTCGTTGTTGACGGTCAATACTTTTCAAAAGTTGACAAAATAAAAGTTAAAAATATTATCAAAGAAGTTAAAGAAAATGCAGGAAAGCTTACATTTGACATAGCACCGGATGATAGAATCTTTCCTGTAGAAGCAAGCTGTGCTTATTGTAATCATACAATGATGGATGATACGCATTTGATTGACAATTATCCATCTATTTGGGTTACAATTTCTTTTGGAAGAACACACGGGTGGTTAAGACTTTCTTCACTTTATGGCAGTCCGAATATTAAATGCGATTGTGAAATCCCGGAAGAATCTTTAGTAAATTTCTTCTGTCATCACTGCCATACGGAATTAAAATCTCCAAATTTATGTAGTGTATGCAATGCCCCTATGGTACCATTTATTGTAAAAGGTGGTGGTGTTGTTCAGGTATGCACCCGTCAGGGTTGTAAAAATCACATGTTGGAGATTAATGGTGTCGATTGATCCAGACAATTGACAAGTTAATAAATTATTAGAAAAATATTAAGTCAGAAAAATTTTAAAAATGTCATCTTTACCTGAAAGGAAGATAACAAATGACAAAACTAAAAACTTTAAAAGAACTGGAAGAACTCCGGAAACAAATTCTTTCAAGTCAATCACCTGATATTCCGACAATTGTAATTAATGCAGGAACCTGTGGACAGGCAAGCGGTGCAAATGACCTGATTAGAATAACAAAACGTGAGATATTGGAGAATAACCTCGCAGATAAAGTACATTTGAGGGTTACCGGATGCCATGGATACTGCGAGATGGAACCATCGGTATTAATAGAGCCATTCAGGACTTTTTATCCGAAAGTACATAACGGTGATATGAAACGGATAGTCCATGCTGTTGCAAATAAGGAAGTGATAAAAGATTTATTATTTGCAGATGAAGAAAGCGGTGAGCCGATAGAATGTCAGGATGATTTACCCTTTTATAAAAATCAAAAACGTAATATTATTTCACAAAATGAGAAGATTGACCCTATTCGAATTTATAATTATTTGAAAAGTGGCGGTTACTCATCGTTAGCAAAGGTTTACGAAAAAGCCGAGCCACAATGGGTAGTCGAACAGGTAAAAGCTTCTAAAATACGAGGAAGAGGAGGCGCAGGATTTCCAACCGGTGTTAAATGGGAGCTACTTTCCAAAAGACCAGCGGGTAGTAAGTATTTAGTCTGTAATGCTGATGAAGGTGATCCGGGAGCATATATGGACAGAAGTGTTATTGAAGGCAATCCCCACAGTATAATTGAAGGAATGTTAATTGGCTCTTTTGCTACCGGTGCAAATGAAGGAGTTATTTATATAAGGGCGGAATATCCTTTGGCGATTAAGCATCTTGTGATTGCTTTGAGACAGGCAGAAGATATGGGGCTGTTAGGCGAAAATATACTTGGGACAGGTCATTCATTTAATATTAAAATGGTAAAAGGTGCCGGTGCTTTTGTCTGCGGTGAGGAAACTGCTTTGATAAGGTCAGTCGAAGGAAAAATGGGTGAGCCAAAACAAAGACCGCCATTCCCGATTGAAAAGGGAATTTACGGGAAACCTACTGCAATTAACAATGTTGAGACTTGGGCTAATATACCGCTAATTATTAACATGGGCGGCGAAGAATATGCAAAAATTGGGACTGAAAAAAGCACAGGGACAAAGATTTTCAGTCTTGTGGGAAAAATTAAGAACACAGGTCTGGTTGAAGTTCCTATGGGAATAACAATTAAGGATATAGTTTATGGTATTGGAGGAGGAGCATCAGGAAAATCGAAGGTTAAAGCTATTCAGACAGGCGGTCCATCAGGTGGATGTATTCCGGTTAGTATGTTTGATATGGCTATTGATTATGATTCACTTGCAAAGGCAGGTTCGATTATGGGTTCGGGCGGAATGATTGTAATGGATGAGCGGACTTGTATGGTGGATGTTGCAAAGTTTTTCATGAATTTCCTTAAAGATGAGTCTTGCGGAAAGTGCTTTACCTGTCGCAAAGGAACTCAGCGAATGTGGGAGTTGCTCGATGACATTACAAAGGGTCATGGCACAATGGAAAAACTTCAATTGCTTGAAGACCTTGCTTATGTGGTTAAAGATACTACCATGTGCGGTCTTGGACAGACAGCAGCAAATCCGGTATTATCAACATTGAAATATTTCCGCCATGAATATATTGACCATATTAAAAATAAACGATGCAAAGCAGGTGTTTGTAAAGACCTCGTTGGAGCACCATGCCAGGCAACATGTCCGATTGGAACTGAAGCATGGAAATATATTGCTCATATTGCTAATGGAGAATACGAAGAGGCATATCATGCAATACGTGAAGCGAATCCTTTCCCATCAGTTTGTGCAAGAGTTTGCAATCATCCATGCGAAATGATGTGCCGTGCAGGAGATTGGACAGGACAGCCGATTGCTATACGCGCATTGAAGAGATTTGTTACTGATACTGTTGACCCGACAATTTATAAACCAAAACGTAATGGGACAAACAGTAATCGCAAAACACAGGTAGCAATAATAGGTTCGGGTCCAGCCGGATTGACTGCGGCACATAAACTATCATTACAGGGATATAAGGTTACAGTATTTGAGAAGGATAGTGAACCGGGAGGAATGTTGGTAAGCGGAATACCTGCTTATAGATTGCCACGGGAAATTATTAAAAGGGAAATTGATTTATTAATTGATGAGAATATCGAGTTAGTATGCAATACAGCACTGGGCAGGGATATAACAATAGATTATTTATTGAATAGCGGTTACAAATCGGTATTTTTGGCAATGGGTGCACATAAGAGCAAACTGTTGAATATAGAAGGAGAAGAACTCGAAGGTGTTTATCCTGCTATACAGTTTTTGAAAGCATTTAATCTTGAAGGCAAAAATCTTGCAAAAGGTAAGGTTGGTGTTATCGGTGGAGGCGACTCGGCTATTGATGCGGCAAGAGTTTCAATCAGGCAGGAAGGTGTTGAGAGTGTTACTGTTCTTTATCGCCGGACACGACAGGAGATGCCTGCTCTTTCTCACGAAGTTGATGCGGCTGTTGAGGAGGGAATTCGCCTTGAGACATTGATGACTCCGAAAAGAATACTATCCGATAAAGGTAAAATAGCAGGTGTGGAATTCTTAAGAAATAAATTGGGTGATGTTGACGAAAGCGGAAGAAAAAAACCTGTTCCAATAGAAGGAAGCGAGGAGATATTCAATTTCGACACATTGATAATAACAATCGGAGATACTCCTGATGTAGGTTATATTTCATATATGGGAATAGAAACTAATAAATGGGGAAGTCTTGTCATTAACGAAGATACACTCACAACAAACAGAATGGGTGTTTTCGCAGGCGGCGATGTCGTTACCGGACCAAACACAGTCGTTGATGCAATTGCGGCAGGAAAAAGAGCGGCAATTATGATAGACAGATATATCAATGGTAAGGATATGAATGAACCGGTGCCAAGACAATTCCCGAAGGATTACATAGCTCCTGTTTTAACTAGTGATGTTGATACGGAGGCAGCAAGAATTAAACTGCCGGTAATACCTGTTAAACAGAGGGTTACAAGTTTAGATGAAGTTGAAATGACATTAACAGAAGCTGATGCAAGAAAAGAATCCATGCGTTGTTTGAGGTGTGACCTTGATTTTACTTATAAATTACAGGAAAGAGTAAAAGAAATTGAAATTGAATTTTCTGAAAAGGAAGGAGCGTTGACTAATGGTTAACATAATGATTAATGGAATACCTTTACAGGTTGACGAAGGAACGACATTGCTGGAAGCAGCAAAATTCTTGGGATTCCCCATACCGACATTGTGCCACATGGATGGTTTGGAACCTTATGGTGCATGCCGTCTTTGTGTCGTGGAAATTGGTGAAGGTACAAATGCCAAGTTGGTAACTTCGTGTACATATCCAGTGCAGGAAGGTTTGAAAATTCGTACAGGTTCTGAGAGAGTTGTTAAAGCAAGGAAGATGATTATTGAATTACTTCTTGCAACAGCACCACAATCGAAAGTTATTCAGGATTTGGCTTCAAAATTTGATGTGCATCAGCAAAGATTTAAACAGGAATGGGAAGATTGCATTCTTTGCGGACTTTGCGTTAGGATGTGCGAAGAGCAAATGATGGCTAAAGCAATTGGTTTCAGGGGTAGAGGTGAAAACAGAAGTATCGGTACACCTTTCGATATAAAATCTGAAGTATGCAGACAATGCGGTGGTTGTATATATGTTTGTCCTGTTTGTTCCCTACGGTGCACTTACACAGATAAGGATAATGCGATATGCAACGGCTGTGTGAACATCAGTGCACCTTGCGTTGACAAGGATCAGTTCCATGACTTGATGTGTTATATGGATCCATGTGTTGCTTGTGAGATTGTAGACCGATAGGGTGAAACGTAAAAACGTGAAACGTGAAACGTGAATTGGATAACATCCTTCGACAAGCTCAGGATGAAGGGAGAAGGGAAAAGGGAAAAGGGAGAAGGGAGAAGGGAAAAGGGAAAAGGGAAAAGGGAAAAGGGAGAAGGGAGAAGGGAGAAGGGAGAAGGGAAAAAGGAAAAAGGGAAAAAGGAAAAAGGGAAAAAGGAGAAGGGAAAAGGATTTAAGGATATGAAAATTGAAATAAATAAAATAAAAAATTTAATAATATTATAAGGAGAGTTTACGTGAATATGTATTCAAGAGTTAATTCATCAGCCGCTACACTGACTAAGAATCGTACTGAGGAATCTATTAATCCTGCCTCCGGTATGTGCGTTACTTGTGTTGACGGTTGTGTTGGTATGTGCGAAATCGGAAAATCTGCATACAGAGGACACGAAGTAATTTATCCGCAACCTTTCGGAGTAATAACAGCTGCATCCGAGAAAAAATATCCTGTTGATTATTCCGATTTCAATATCATGGGTGGAGTTGAAGGTGCGCAAGGTATAGAACCCGATAGCGACATAGCAATTTTCCCTCATGTTAATTTAGAAGTCAGATTAGGTCATGACAAGGGTATCAAATTCAAATTGCCGTGGATTATTCCCGGTATTGGGTCAACTAATGTTGCAAAAAACAACTGGGAAGGTCTTGCAATTGGTTCTGCATTGGCAGGAACCGGTCTTACGATTGGTGAAAATGTTGGTGCTATGGACATGGAAGCCGCCATCGAGAAAGGCAAAATTGTTGACACAGTTGATTTAAAACGTAGAGTTAAACTTTACAAAGACCATCAACGGGACGGTTACGGTGCTATCATTGTTCAGGCAAACGTAGAAGATACAAGATTAGGTGTTCAGGAGTACGCTATAGATAAACTTGGTGTTGAGATTTGTGAATTGAAATGGGGGCAAGGTGCAAAGAATATTGGTGGTGAAGTTAAGATTACTGATTTGAAGAAAGCACAAAAACTTTACGAGCGCGGATATGTAGTTTTACCCAACCCGACTGACCCGCATATAATCAAAGCTTACGAGCATGGAGCTTTCAAGGAATTTGAAAGACATTCAAGAGTTGGAATGGTTACCGAAGAGGGCTTTGCTCAAAGAGTTGATGAGTTACGTAAAGCCGGTGCAAAGTATGTAACACTAAAAACCGGTGCTTATATACCATCAGATTTGGCAAGAGCTATCATTTATGCATCGAAGTACAAAATTGATTATCTGACTATTGACGGTGCCGGTGGTGGAACAGGTATGAGCCCTTGGAGAATGATGAACGAATGGGGTGTCCCTCCGGTTGAACTGCACACAATGGCTTATAATTATGCCAAGCGACTTGAAGATGAAGGCAAGTATGTTCCACCTCTGATATTTGCCGGTGGGTTTACATTCGAAGACCAAATATTTAAAGGGTTGGCGATTGGGGCACCTTATGTCAAGATGATAGGTATGGCTCGTTCACCGATTGCAGCAGCAATGGTCGGGAAAACAATCGGAAGAACAATTGAAGACAGTCAGCTTCCGGTTTATGTTGAAAGATTTGGAAATACAATTGATGAAGTTTTCGTAACAGCCAAAGACTTACGCAAGGAATTAGGTGATAAGGAATTTGAAAAAATCCCGACAGGAGCTATTGGTCTTTATACATATTACGAAAGGTTGGCTCAGGGATTGCGACAGCTTATGGCTGGTGCAAGAAAATTCAAACTTGAATATATCTCAAGAAACGACATTGCTGCTCTTACCCGTGATGCTGCTGACAGAAGCGGTATTCAATTCATAACAGAATTCGAGTTGGAAAGAGTAGACGAGATGTTCAAGAATTATTAGGCAGTAGAAAGTTTAAAAGTTTAAAAGTTTAAAAGTTTAAAAGTTTATATAGTAGAAAGTATAAATTGCTAAAGGGGGTAATGGTTTCATTACCCTCTTTTTTTATTATGAGCTTTTGTTGGACATTAAGAGGTTATTCCGAATTAGTATCAATCCTCTTCATAAAATTATATGGAACAGGGGCTATTCCGACACCATATTTTTGGAATAATTTATTAACAAATTCTTTTGTACTCTCGTTTACATTGAAATAATCGTAGTCTCTGATAAATTCCTTTTTATCTGGATTCTCTTTAAGATATGCACCTAAACACATTGCCTCGGCAAAGCATCCATAAAGAACATTTTCGGTTAATCCGCAGATTTCCGGATTAAAGAAAAATTCCAGTCCTTCAGCGACATAGGCATTTCCACCATCTTGCCTTATGACATTATTGCATTTGACAAATTCTTCCTCAGGAAAACCATACGGTACTGCAACATCAATCACATGTATCGGCTGGCTGTCTTGCATGTAGTTTATACAATCTGATGTAATAATACTTTTCGGATTATGTGTGCAGTTTATAATTGCAGTTATTTTCTTAGCTTCTGCTTGAGGAATATTTTGAATTGTATCGAACACTTTGATATTGTTTATATTTATTAGCTCTTTCAATTCTTTTGTATGACTGCTGATGATATAGATTTGTTCCGGGTTCATATTTTTCATTAGTAGATGCTTTAATGCATCAGTGCCTAGTAGTCCCAGACCATTAATCAAAATACAATTTCCATTTTGATTTACATTAGTATTTTCTACGATTCTGTTAATTTCTGCATTAAATATTACAGATGTCCCATTATCTCCATTTGTGAAAATTACATCAGGACAAAGCTCCTGAATAGTGAATCCCTCACTATCTGGTAATCCTTCAAAATTAACTTTTATCTCTGCTTCCTTGCCGAAAAGCCGCTTTGTAGAAGCCGCAAGTAAAATAATTTTAACATCAAATCTTTCAACAGCATATTTCAAAGCAAGAAGAAATTGTTTTCGTGATTTGAGGATACCTTGTTTGTACATACTATCTTCGGAAAACATTTCTAATACAATGAGACTACCAAGGATTGAATCATACAATTCAAAAAATACAGGTTTATAGAAAGAATTATTTTGTGGAATTCCTTGACTAAGAGTAAAATCATGTTTATTCTTACCATTGGTTAAATTTGAAAAAAACAAGTAATCAATTATCATTTAATTCTAATCCAGTTATTAATTTTTTAAATAATTTTCTTTTTTGTAAACCCTTCCTTCACTGTCAGAATCACAGATTTTCGCAGATTAAAGGATTTCGCAGAAAAAATATTCTGTGTAATCTGATTAATCGGTGCATATCAGCATTAAAAAAGGGCATTTTCACAATTTGTACTAAGCTGAGGTACTGGTATACCCTGAATAGATACAAAAGGAAAACGCCCCGATTCCTCGGAGCGTGCCTTTTTCTACGTATCTATTCAATTAAAAATTACCAGTTTTCAACTTAGAACGCAGTAAGACAACGCTTACAAATTTATTTTAGTTATTTAGTTTTTTTTAATTTCCTTTCAATTATTTTTTTTATTAAATTTTTCTGCAACATATTTATATTTAAAATACAAAAAAATTAGAATAATCATTTCCTTTTAATTGTATGCTTAACTTTTAACAAAGCAAAGTTTAACTCAATGGTGGTTTCACTTTGCTCTATGTGAAGATTATCATCAATTAATTCAGATATAATCTCATTACTTTTTTGAATCAGACTTTTCTTTTTCTTTTCGTCAGCAGTAATGCTAATATCCCGTATAGCATTTGTCAAACTCTTTACTTTTGCAAATGTTTCAATAATTGCAAGGGTTGTTTGAGTAGCTATTTTGCTTTTTAATATTGTTGCGAGCATATACAAACCCTTTTCAGTGAAAGCTTTAGGGAACGCTCTTGAAAATTTCAAGTGATTGAGGTGGTGGAAATTTTCCACCAGTTCATTTTTTTCATTTTTTGATAATTCAAAGACGTATCCTTCAGGGAATTTATCGGGATTGTTTTTTACTGCTTTATTAATATCTCTTGTTTCAACATTGTATAAAACAGCAAGGTCGCTGTCAATGATAATTTGTTGATTTCGGAGAATGATTATTTTCCTGTTAACTTCTTCAAATTTAACAATATTCATATCAATTAATTTTTAATTTAAATTCTTGCCTTAATATAGATTTAAAGATAATTTTCTACCTTAATCATTGTTCCTTCTTACTAAAATAATCATTATTCCTTTCATTTGCAAAATAAAACAGATTGATTGAAATTAGCAAGAATTCAAGTTACTCACTTCACCTTATATCTTTTCAGCAAACTCTCAAATCCATTGACGTATTCTACTTTTTCAAATGTTGATGAGGGCTCGGTTATTGTATTTATTGTGTAAGAGTCTCTTTGTATTTTATATAATCCAATGCCTTCGGCAAGCTGATATTTATCGTAATATTTCATGAGCCGGTTTACTAAAAGAGTGTCATGACTGGTTTCAGTTAGTTTCCTGACTTTTTTGTATTCCAGCTTACTGTCGTATTTATTCGAATATATCTTTGTTAAATATCTGTGGCTATCAAAATCAATAGAGTCAACATAAGTGTATTCTCCATTGATTGTATGCCAATAATTTGCTGAATATGTCCGTTCTTCTACAATGAGTTTATAATTATTAATTAGTTCTTTATAAACATTGTAAATGATATTTATTTTGGATTCAAATCTGATAATGGGAAACCATGTGCTTTCCAGACCGGGAATAGGAACTGAATTTGAATCGTATAATCGGTTGATATTATTATTACTATAAGAAAATATGAGTGTATCCAATACATCACCGTTTCTGTAGCGTACAAAATTGTAAGCCGGTTCACCAAAATAATTGACAGATGATTCAATCACAAGCGAATCTTCGACCTGAGTTGAACTTATTGGATTATTATTGATGTCCTTTTCATAACTGTTGTATATCCAGTAATTGCCAACATTAAGAGGAAACATCTTATTGTTTGAATCCGGCTGTGGTTCAGTGGTTTCTTCACAACTCACAGCCATGAATAGAAAAATAATTACCGTTAATATTTTATACATAATAATCACATATTATTTATTGATTTCAATTTTACAAAATTAGTGAATATTTTGCAATTAGGGGTTTAGGTTGTTAGGCATTTAGGGGTTTAGGGGATTAGACTGTTAGGCAGTTAGGGGTTTAGGGGATTAGACTGTTAGGTATTTAGGGGATTAGGCAATTAGACTGTTAGGGGATTTGGGTTGATATGGAAAATGAATAAATAGGTATATTTGTAGTATATTATTTTGTAAAAATTAAATTTAATAGATTAATGAGTGTAAATATTACTGAAGATACCAAGAAAATATTTGAGCAAATTCACAAAATTATTGATGAATCGAAAAGAATAACGATAACGACACATGTAAATCCTGACGGCGATGCTATTGGCTCTACACTTGCATTTTATCACTATCTTTGCTCGCTTGGTAAAGAATGCCGGATTATTATTCATAGTCCTGTCCCATATAATTTTCAGTTTCTGGCGGGAGCCGGGTTAATTACTAATTACCAATTACTAATTACTAATGAAGACATCCTTCGACAAGCTCAGGATGACGGATTGAGACCGGA
>CAZEHW010000055.1:0-11026 GCA_964511865.1 uncultured Hyphomicrobiales bacterium
ATGCAAAAGCAGTTAATTGACAAAAAAGCCAAACTATATTTAATAGATGCACAAAAAGTTGCTGAAGAAAGCGGTATGGGAAGAAGAATCAATACTGTTATGCAGGTTTGTTTCTTTGCGATAGCAGGTGTTTTACCAAAGGACGAGGCAATAACTGAAATTAAAAATTCAATAATAAAGACTTATGGCAGAAAAGGTGATGAAGTTGTAAAGATGAACCTTCAGGCAGTTGATAATACATTAGCCAATTTACATGAAATTAAAATTCCTGAAAAAGTATCAAGTAAATTTGATATTCATCCTCCGGTTCCAGCAAATTCTCCAGAGTTTGTAAAGAATGTTATTGGTGAAATAATTGCTTTCAGAGGCGATGATATTCCTGTAAGTGCTTTTCCCGTTGACGGAACATGGCCGACAGCAACTACTCAATATGAGAGAAGAAATATTGCTCTTGAAATTCCTGTTTGGAACGATGATATTTGTATCCAGTGTGGAAAATGTATGATGATATGTCCTCATGCCTGCATCAGAAGTAAAGTTTATGATGAAAAGCTTTTAAATGGAGCTCCTGATACATTTAAATATACAGAAGCTCGCGATAAAGAATGGAAAGATTTAAAATATACTATTCAGGTTGCACCTGAAGATTGTACGGGATGTGGGGTATGTGTAGAGATTTGCCCTGTTAAGGACAAAACTGATGTTAGTAAGAAAGCATTAGTAATGACTACTCAAATGCCTTTACGTGAACCTGAAGCAAAAAATTGGGAATTTTTCCTTGGATTGCCTGAGTATGATAGAAGTAAACTAACTTTAACAAAAATTCAACATCAGCAGATGCAGAGACCACTATTTGAATTTTCAGGTGCCTGCTCAGGATGCGGTGAAACTCCTTATATAAAGTTAGTAACTCAGCTATTCGGAGACAGGGCAATAATTGCAAATGCCACAGGATGTTCATCAATTTACGGAGCTAATCTTCCAACTACTCCATATTGTCAGGATGCGAATGGAAGAGGTCCTACATGGAATAATTCTTTATTTGAAGATAATGCAGAATTTGGCTTAGGTTATAGATTAGCTATTGACAAGCAGAATGAAATTGCACTATATTTGCTGAATCATTTTTCTAAGGAATTAGGAGAAGGTTTTATTGCTCAATTAATTAATGCAGACCAAAAGACTGAACAGGGTATTGCCGAACAAAGAACAAGAGTTCAAGCTCTAAAGGAAAAATTGGAAGCTATTAATTCACCGGAAGCAAAAAGATTACTAAAAGTAGCAGATTATCTGGTTCAAAAGAGTGTCTGGATTATTGGTGGAGATGGATGGGCTTATGATATTGGATACGGCGGTCTTGACCATGTTATTGCATCAGGTAAAAATGTCAATCTTTTAGTATTAGACACTGAGGTTTATTCTAACACAGGTGGTCAGGCATCTAAATCAACACCTTTGAGTGCAATTGCTAAGTTTGCAACAAACGGACGTCCGGTTGCTAAAAAGGATATGGGATTGATGGCAATGGCTTATGGTACTGTTTATGTAGCTTCCGTCGCTATGGGAGCTAAAGATGACCATACTTTGAAAGCGTTTATGGAGGCAGAAGCATATGATGGACCTTCTATAATTATTGCATATAGTCATTGTATAGCCCATGGTATTGACATGTCAACACCTTTGAAACATCAGAAAGCGGCAGTCGATTCAGGTCAGTGGTTACTTTACAGATATAATCCTGATAACTTGAAAATCGGTAAAAATCCGCTGACTTTAGATTCTAAAGAACCAAAAATTCCTGTTGCTGAATATATGAATATGGAAACAAGATTTAAAATGTTATTTAAAACTCAACCGGAAATGGCTAAAGCGAATTATATTCAGGCACAAATTAATGTTGAGAACAGGTATAAGTATTATAAGTATCTTTCTGAAAGGAAGTTTGGGGAAGGGAAATAAGTCGGTAGTCGGTAGTCGGTAGTCAACAGTCAATAGTCGTTAGTCGTTAGTATTAAAAACTGAAGGACTGAAAAACTGAAGGACTGAAAAACTGAAGGACTGAAAAACTGAAGGACTGAAAGACTGAAGTACTGAAGGTTTAGAAAAATCCAAATTGAAAATTGTAAAAATTGAAAATTAAATAGGAGAATAGTATGAATATAAAAACAAAATATCTTGGTACGGAGTTGAAATCACCATTGGTGGTATCAGCTTCCCCACTATCCGAAAAGATAGAAAACATAAAAAAGCTTGAAGAAGCCGGTGCTTCGGCAATTGTGCTTCATTCATTGTTTCAGGAACAAGTTGAATTTGAGCAAAAGGAGCTTCATCATTTTATCAACTCCACAGAATTTGTATCAGCTGAAGCAACGTCTTATTTTCCGGAATCAGATGAATATCGTTTAGGTCCGGAAGAATATCTTAACCACATCCGTAAAGCTAAAGAAGCGGTTAATATTCCGATTATTGCCAGCTTAAATGGTTCATCAACAGGCGGATGGGTTGATTATGCAGATATTATGCAGGAAGCCGGTGCTGATGCTATAGAACTGAATCTATATGATATACCCACAAATCTGGATAGTCCGGGAATTGATATTGAAAACAGATATATTGAAGTTGTAAAAGCAGTTCGTTCAAACTTGAGAGTACCTCTTGCAGTGAAAATCAGTCCATATTATTCGAATATGGCAAATATGGCTAAGAGGTTTAAAGAAGCAGGTGCCGATTCTTTGGTAATGTTTAACAGATTTTATCAGCCGGATATTAATCTTGACGAACTTGAAGTTGAACCAAAAGTTGCTTTGAGTCATTCAGGAAGTTCGCGTCTTGCCATGAGATGGATAGCCATACTTAAAGGTAGAGTAAATCTTGACTTTGCGGCTACAAGCGGAATTCATACCGGAAAAGATGTGATTAAATCTCTTTTGGTTGGAGCTAATGCGGTTATGCTTGCGTCTGCCCTTCTGAAAAACGGAATTGATTATTTGAAGATAATTGAGACTGAAATGGTTGATTGGTTGACAGAAAAAGAATATAAATCAATCGAACAGATGATAGGTAGTATGAGCCAGATGAAGACACCAAATCCCGGTGCTTTCGAAAGGGCTCAATATATGAAAGCTTTGACGAGTTATAAGTTTTAAAGTTTGAAAGAAATCAAACATTGAGGGGTGATGAGAGTCGCCCCTTTTTTTGTTTGTTATCGGTTATAGGTTGACGGTTCTAACGTTTTCATTATCAATTTTCCATTATTCATTAATGATGTTCCTTGCTCCAAAAGCGAAATAATTATTTTCGTAATGCCGCTCCTGACCGATATACTTATTCATTTTGTTGTTCTTTCTCTGCTAAATAATTTTCATATAATTTATTGACTTTTGGTTGAATAAACCAAAATCCAAATGGTATTATCATTAAATAAAAGTAAATATGAGAATAATCTTCAAATTTAGCATCTTTTCTAATCAGTATAGACGCAATGCTTCTGGATATAAAAAAATCTGAGTAAAAAATTGCAACCATCAATATTATTTGCAAAATAATAATAACAGTTTTTATAAAATCTGGAAAAGCAGGTCCTTCAATATATTTTGGGGGCAATGTTCTAGCTGATTCATGAATCAGTGGAACATAAATAATAATGGCAAAGATTGATAAACTTAATAAATATATCAATATAAAATAAATAAAAAATATGAAAAATTTGTATCTAAATTTACCTAATGAGTATATTCTATGACAAAAATATCCAACCGAATAATACCAGCTAAATGTAAAAAATAATACAATAAGGAATAAAAATGAAAAATAATATAAACCTAAAAACGGAGTTCCAACAAAAGCAATTATTATTGTTACCCCCAAAAATATAGTTATTTGTTTTTTATTTAGTCTTAAAAAATAATTATTAAACATATTTTTACTCCAAGTAAAAATTTTAAAAACCAAAAACAATAGTAAAAAGCATAACTTAATACATTGAATAGGATAAATAAAATATTGATGTTATCTTCATAATTAACTCCTTTCTAAAATATTCAATATCTGAAAATGATATTTATTTAAAAGTATTCAAAATTACTATTGCTAAATTTAAGAAATTTTTTCATAAAAGCTACTTGGGTGGAGAAAAAAAATTGTTCTTTGCGTACAACAACCCATTGGTCAATTATATAATCGTACATTAGGATTTTTATTTAGAAGGAATGGACTGCTAAGTTATTTAGAGCTATAATCTTAAGAATAAATATATTATTTTTTTATTCAAAAACAAACACTTAAACCTTGTTTTTGTATCATTTTGAATATAAATTTGTTTTTTATTAATTTTTGAAAAAGCAAAATGCTTTATAAAATCAAATTTTTTTTAAGAGTTTTTCGAATTTCCCCTGCTATTGCATTCAGGAAGGTATATGATATAATTATATCTGCTTTGATGAAAAACCGTAAAAGATTAGACGATATTGAGCATACAACTTTCTTTTTCTCAACTATCACGAAAGAGCAAAAAATTAGGGACCGTTTTTCAAAGCTTAAAACTCATAATCCACGACTAAAAATTCCATCTTCCGACAATCTTAGATTAAAAGTTGACACTGCAAAAATTGAAAATAGCTATTTCTCATTGCCTGATTATTATATTTTAGATTCTAAAAGGAATGCAATTTCTGAAATATCTGATAATATTTTAAGCCATAAATTCAATCTTTTAGGTTCCGGATGGACAGAGATTTATCATGGTAGCGAAGCAGCCGGATTTGAAGGTTTTAAATATTCTTTTCAAGAGCAATTCAATAATTGGAATAGTTGGACAAACAGGTATATTCATCCTGAAAATCAGTCAAAATGTCTTGAAATTTCTGAATTAATAAGCCCGGATTATATACCAATTGATTGGCAATTGGATTTTAAATCCGGTTTTAGATGGAATGAGACGGAATGGTCGCATGATATTAAATATGGAGATGTTAAAGGTGCAGACATTAAGGTTCCATGGGAATTGGGAAGAATGCAGGATTTGGTTAACCTGGCATACTCATACAAATTAGGAATTGGGAATGAGGAATTAGGAATTAAGAGAAACAGTCAGGAGACAACTGACGATAGTCAGACTTCAAATAATGATGTTGAATTACAAAATTATGCCGAAGATAAAACCGATAGCAGTGAATTGACAATGGACAGCGAGAGCCACATTCATAATCAAGCCGGTTATAATAAGTTTTTGAATGAATTTAGAAATGAGATTTTAGATTTTATCGCATCAAATCCTCCGCGATTCGGTGTGCAGTGGATGTGTTCTATGGATGATGGTATCAGAGCAGTAAATTGGCTGGTTGCTTATGATTTGTTAAAAAGTGCAGGAGCTGAATTCGATAGTGAATTTGAAAGGATTTTCGCAGAATCAATTTTTGAACATGGTTTACATATAAGTCAAAATCTCGAGTGGTCATCGGGTTTGAGGGGGAATCATTACTTCACTAATGTTACTTCTTTGCTTTTCATTTCTGCGTACTTAAATACTAATGAAATCACAAATACATGGCTTGCTTTTTCTTTACAGGAAATAAGCAATGAAACAGATGAGCAGTTTTTGAGTGATGGAGGAAATTTTGAGGCATCTCTCCCCTATCATTTCTTTGTACTTGATATGCTTATATATTCACTGTCAGTTATCTTATCTTTAAATAAAGATAAAACCGATAAATTGAAAAGTCTGAATTACAGAGATGATGTAATTGCTAAAAAGATTTTTTCGTATGATAATCAGAAATTTAAAATTGATGCAGATGGAAAGATGATTTTACCGGATTTATTTTGGAAGAAACTTGAAACTATTATTAATTTTTCTTTATCTGTTATAGATACAACTGGTATCACATTTCAAATTGGAGACAATGATAGCGGAAAATTTTTAATATTATCGCCAGACATGATTGGTAAATCAAGTTCTGAATTAGAACAATTATCAAGTTCACAAATTTCATCATTAGCAATAATCACCGGTTTATTTGATTATGATAATGAAAATCTCCAAAATCTGATTGAAAAACATTCTTGCTTTGATTATTTCATTTTGAAATCATTAAATCAAAATTTAATTCCGGAAATACAAAAATTGACTGTTCATGGTTTATTAAATGACTTCAATACAAATATTGAAGATACCGGAATAAGTTCGGATTCACTCAATTCTTTTGGAATATATTTGAACAAAACAAAAAAATATTTTTCAATGATACGATGTGGAGAGATAGGACAAAGAGGCAAAGGCGGACATAGCCATAATGACAATCTTAGTCTTTGTCTGATGGTTGATGGAAATTTAATTTTTGTTGACCCGGGAACATATTTATATACTCCACTACCTGAAATCAGAAATTTATATCGTTCAACCGGTATGCACAATACTCTCGAACTTGTTGGTTCCGAACAAAATGAATGGCAGACAATAAGCAAAGATGATTTATTTTGGTTTAAGAAGGATCGGGCAAAAGCAAGAATTTTGGATTACTCCAATAAGATATTCGTTGGAGAACATGATGGTTTTGAAAAACCACATAAAAGGATTATAACATTTGATGATAATTATATTGATGGTGTTGATTTATGTGATGCATGGGGAACAAAACGTGTTCATTTTCATTTGAATCCGGATGTTGAACCTTTAATGACAGAACATAACAGAGTTCTGTTGAAATGTAAAAATATACATATTGAATTAATCACAGATAATTCTGATGTAAAAATTGAGCAATATTATTTTTCTCCCGCATACGGAGAAATACTGCCATCAAAAAAGATAATATTGTCAAGTAATGAAAATAAAATAAACTGGAAAATTCTTTTTGAATAAGGAGCATATACAATAATAATGCAAATACAGGAACATTTAGATAAGATATCATGGTCGTTTGCCGACAAATCTCTATTTTTCATTTATGGGCTGGTTTCTCTTTTCCAAATGAGAGCATTGGCAACGACAGATTGGGGTTTGTTTGGACTAATGATTACTCTTCATACCTGGATTTATATTGTAATTGATTCATTTGCATTGCAGGGTTTGATCCAGTTTGGTATGTCCGAAGTGAATAAGAAAAGAGTAAATGCTTTTGCTCTGATAACTCAGCTAATAATGGCATTTGTTTTCTCTCTTGGAATATATATTTTCAGATTTGAACTTGCTGTAATTTTTGGTGATGAAGGTTTCATAAAAATCGGATATTCACTGCCAATTTTGATTTTGCTCGCTGTGCCAAGAACTTTCCTGATAAAAATTGTATATCGCTGTCTCGATTATAGAAGATTATTTTTTATTGATGCAAGTTTCTTTGGAGTTATGACATTTTTAACCGTATATTTCATAGCAATAAATGGCATACTAACATTCGATAATATGATATTGATTTATTTTTTAGGGGCGGGTTGCAGTTCCCTTTTTGCATCCATACTATTAAGAAAGGAATTAAAGTTCAACTTTAAAGGAGACATTAAATATTCAAAAATTGTTAAATTTACTTTACCATGGACAATTTATTCTGCTGTTAATTATCTTCCAAGGACATTGGATTTATATATAGTCCAGTATTTTTTTAAGACAGAAGCAACGGGTGTTTACTATTCAGCAAAGAATTTGTTCCGTGTTTTTGATGAAGTATTGAATGCATCTTTTGGATTAGTATATCCATCGGCTGTTAAGCAAATTGAGAATAATAACATGAATGCTTTAAACGATTTGATGACTAAAGCTGTTTCATTTCTTTTATTAGCTTTTATCTTTATTGTAGTAGTCTTAGAATTAGGGTTCAGTGAATTTATTATTACATCATTTTTACCTGCATCATATCACGGGGCAATCGGACAATTTAATTTGTTACTCATTGCTGCAATCGGTATGCCGTTCTTGATGCTATTTTCAATTATTACTGCTTTGGGTAAACCACAAGTTGCTTTGTATTCGGCTTTAGTAAGTGTGTTTTTCTCAACTGCAACTTTGTATATTGTTGCAGTCAACGGAAGCACTTCTCTTATTCCGCTTGGACTTATCGTGTATATTTTTGTTAATGCTTCAATAGCTTTGATTTTTATGAACAGAAAATACAATTTTCACTTCAAATCGGTGTTTAGGGCTTTTTCCGATACAAAATATTTTATTCAATCAGTAATAAAAAAGAAAAAATGAAATTTAAAACTCACAAATTAAATAATTCTTTCAAGAGCAAGAAAGCAGGATTAAACTTAATTTTTTTATCTGTTTTCTTGTTTTTAACAATTACATCAATACTTAAATGCAATGTGATTGTAGATTCGGATATGACAATGGATGAAGCTTTACAAGGTACTAAGGCACCACAGGAAGTAATTAATGATTTAGTGCTCCTTGATGTTAGCTATTACTCTTTTGATAATAACATTCATAAAGGGCAAATTGTTGTTCATAAACAAGTAGAACAAGATATACGTGAAATATTTGATATAATATTGAAGATGAAATTTCCGGTGAATAATGTCGTTCCTATTGTCAAATATGACTGGTCTGATGATGCTTCTATGGAAGACAATAACACATCTGCTTTTTGTTATAGATTTATTGCCGGTACAACCAGACTGTCAAATCATGCTTTTGGAAAAGCAATTGATATAAATCCATTTGATAATCCCGTGGTCCACAAAGATGGCAGTACTTCGCCTGAAAAAGCAAATTACAATCCCAAAAAACCGGGAACATTTTATAAGGAACATCCAATTGTTCAGGAATTTTTAAACAGAGGATGGAGATGGGGCGGCGACTTCAATTCATATAAGGACAATCATCATTTTGATAAATAACAATTAAATCAATTTTAATAAAAAAGGAGTTGTCTTAAAAGTGTCATTCAGAGCGAAACGCAGTGAAGCGAAGAATCCAAAAGCCGTATGAATACTGGATTCCTCACTTCGTTCGGAATGACGATTTTCAATATCTTGACTTTTGAGACATCCCCTTCTCTGCTATTTTTCAGCTGTGAACTTAAAAGGGACATAAATATATAAAGTTTTTTTAAATAACTTGGGATGCAATTCCTGAGTATTATAATCACCAGAATAGGCATCGTAATATTCTGAAACAACTTTTTTCATTTTACCATCAAAGCTTACTTTTTTCTCATATAGTGAATGCCTTTGTCCTGTAAAACAATAGTGCTCGTTTATAAAATTAAAATCAAAACATCTTGAATTTTTATCGAATAGCCATTCAAAGACCTGAAGGTCATGAAATTTAGTATACTCACCCTCATCCTGAGAATATTTTTTGTCTGTTATGGTGTTTATATACCCATGTTTATCGTATGTGTAGAGAATTTGAGAGCTGTGCTGACTTCGTTTTGTCTTTAATTCATTATCATAAGCTTTCAGAGAAATTATTCTATCATTCTTATCAAGTTGATAATCGAACCATTCGGCAAAACCTTCGTGAGCGCATCCCGGTTGTGTTGTTGAATGAAAAACTGGAAATCCTTTATCATCAAATTCTGTTTTTTCGCCAAATATTATTTTACCATAGTTTGAACTGTCGCTATTGTCTTCATATTCTTTACGATATTCAAAGTAATAGTCAGATTCGAAATTACCCGGAGGTCTGGTATTCATTGGTGTAAAGAACCTTAGTTTGTGAATATTGTTATAATTAGCATTATTTTCATTTACAAACTTAGGATTATTAGAATATGTAGCAACAGTACGTGCAATTAATACACCATTGATATAATCATATTTTGTTGATTTAATTTTTCTTGAATTATTGAAATTGCCTTCATACTCTTCTTTTAATAAAAGGTCGCCTGTATTTGCTGAATAAATAACTTTGTATGATTCTGTTATTTCATCCATTTCCTCTATATATTCCTCGATTGGCATTCGTGTTCTCGGGTCCAGTTTTCTTTGTGTAATGCTTATTTCCTCATCTGCACCATCTTTCAAAATTACTTTGCTCCAGAACCTGTCGGATGGACGTTCATATTTGTACTCGTAGATTTCTGTTTCAGTAACGGAATCACCTTCAAAGTTTTGAACAATTTTCATTAATATGACTTCCCTGTTGTTCATATTATAAGGTTGTTCCTTTTCGGCACAAGCTGTTAATAAAACTATACTCAAACTAATATAAAGTAAAAATCTCATAAAATCTCCAGTTTATTTAAATCCCAAAAGTGTAAAAATAAGAAATTTTAATTAAGAAATTAATATTCTTATTTTTTATTAAATTATTTAATATTATCTTTGTTCTTTGTGTTGCTATAAAGGTATTAGAGAATTAAAGACTGAGGTTGAGTATTTGATATGGATTATAATCAAAATTTGAATGAATTAAATTCCAAGCCGGAGGATTATTATGCTTTGTCAAGACCTGAAATGCTAAAGTATATTCCTAAAGATTCAAAGAGAATTTTGGATGTTGGTTGTGGTCAGGGATTATTTGGGAAGCTTTTAAAGGAAAAATTTGGAAGTGAAGTTTGGGGGATAGAGATGGATACAGATTCCGCAGAAATCTCTAAAACTAAACTCGATAAGGTTATGACCGGAGATGTTATGCACATTGTTGAAACTTTGGAACCTTATTTATTTGATTGCATAGTATTTAATGACGTTCTTGAGCATTTGTCAGACCCGTATATTCTTTTGCAAAAGGTCAAAAAATTGCTAAAGCCGGATGGAGTTGTCGTTTGCTCTCTGCCAAATGTCAGATATATAGGGAATCTGAAAAGATTGATGATTGACAAGCAGTGGCGTTATGAAGATGCAGGAATTTTGGATAAAACTCATCTTAGATTTTTTACGAAGAAAAGTATAATTGATACATTTGAAGCTCTTGACTATGAATTAATTAAAATTGAAGGTATTAATCCTATAAAATCAGCTCTTTTCCCTGTATTAAATGCTTTATCTTTTGGTAGTTTATCAGATACAAGATATATTCAATTTGCCTGTGTGACAAAGGCGAAATAAATTTCAATTCATAAGATAATTAGATTAAAATGGCAAT
>CAZEHW010000055.1:11036-17426 GCA_964511865.1 uncultured Hyphomicrobiales bacterium
AATTTTGACACAACAAACCACAAAATAATTAAAAAAATATAACCGATTGTAATAAAAAAGAGTTATATTTGTAATTGGTTATACAACAGTGTATAATTATTTATTTATTATTATAAGGTTTTTATGAAATTATATGTAGGGAACATTCCCAACAGCATGACTGAAGATGAATTGTCTTCAGAATTTAAAGAATTTGGCGAAGTCCAATCTTTAAAAATTATTACTGACAGGGAAACCGGTCATTCACGCGGTTTCGGTTTTATTGAGATGTCTGATAACGCCGGAAGAAAAGCTATCGAAGCATTAAATGATACAGATATGCAAGGCAGAAACATCACAGTAAATATAGCACGGGAAAAAACGCAAGATAACAGAAGATCTTACTAACACTCGAACTGTAGTTTAGATTTTCTTTTAAATATTAACTACTGAATTAAAACCTGATTTATCGAATATGATAAATCGGGTTTTTTTATTTTTAATCAAATTGTTTTACTGAATTGAATTATTTTAGTATATTATTTTTTTCTCAGATTGCAAAATCATAATCTGGAATTTAATTAACATTATAACAATAATGTAAACAATTATTAAAAGACGAGTATTATTTTTAATATAGCTCTTGAGAGAAGACAATCATGTAAATTAGATGTTTAGTATTAGAGCAATAAATTTTTATTAATTATTTTTAAAGGAGTTTATGATGGAAAATGTAATGTATGTTTATATTGGAATCGCAATTTTGATTATATTTCTTATGGGAATTAAAATTGTAAGACCAACTCATCGAGGATTGACTGAACGGTTAGGGAAATATAACAGATTTGCTGAACCGGGATTTCATTGGATAATACCTGTAATAGAAAAGATGTACCGTGTGAATATTACAGAAACAATGGTTGATGCCGAACCGCAGGAGATTATAACAAATGACAACTTAAATGCAAGAGTAGATGCACAGGTTTATTTCAAGGTTAAAGCTGATGAAGAAAGTATAAAAAACTCGATTTACAATGTAAACAATTATATGTATCAGATTGTTAATTTAGCCAGAACAACATTGAGAAATATAATCGGAACTCTTACTTTGAAGTCTGCCAACAGCGAAAGAGGGAAAATTAACGCAGAACTTCATAAAACACTTTTGGAAGAAACTCAGACATGGGGAATTGAAATTGTACGTACTGAATTGAAAGAAATTGACCCGCCATCTGATGTTCAGGAAACAATGAACAAGGTTGTGAAAGCTGAGAATGAAAAAGTCGCCGCAATTGATTTTGCTTCGGCAAGAGAAACTGTAGCTGACGGAGAAAAACGTGCAAAAATCAAAGAAGCTGAAGGATATCGTCAGGCAAAGATTTTACATGCTGAAGGTGATGCGGCTTCGATAAAGTTAGTAAATGAGGCGGCAGATAAATATTTTATTGGAAATGCTCAATTGTTAAAGAAACTTGAGACATTGGAGAATTCTCTGCAAAACAATGCCAAGATAATTGTTCCGCAAGGTTCGGAATTGGTTAATATTATCGGAGAAATGGCAGGGGTTGTTCCAATTCCTAAGAAGTAGGAGAAGGGAAAAGGGAGAAGGGAAAAGGGAATACCGAAAGACAGGAGGACATAAAGATAATTTAAACGCAAAGGGCAGCGAAGTTTATGCGAAGAATCGCATAGTTTTTTTGTGGAATGTGGATGGATGGGGCTTTAGAAAATTGAATAGCATACACCTTGGTCCACTCTTTTTAGAGGGCAGATTTATTTTAATTATTTGTCAGACAATTATTTCTCTCAAAGACCCAGAAAAGAAAAGTCTCAGAGAAATTCCAGATATTCCATAAAATGACGAAAATAATTAAGAGAAGTGAAACTTTTACATATATTTTTTCGTATAAAATTTAAGATTTATATTTCTATTAATTTAAATTTATGTGAATGTATATTTTTTATTGGAGTTTGTATGAAGATTACTTTACAAATTATTCTTTTCATTTCGATTCTTTTTTCGAATGTCTTTAGTATCCACTCTCAGGTTCAAAAAACAGGCATGTTTGCCGAGACGGTGAATTTTGGAAGCAAGCAAGGATTAATTCACTTTTACGTACCAGAGGATTATGATTCGACGATGTCATATCCTTTAGTTATGGGAATGTCGCCAGGTGGCGGACCTGGAATTCAAATGCTCGGGATGATAATGCCCTTTGCTTCGGAAAGAAAAATAATTTTGGCTTGTCCCGACCCTGTTGTTGCCACATTAGAGTTGCTGGATACTGTACGGGCATATACATGCCGTAATTTCAATATTGACGAATCGAATGTGATATGTACGGGATATTCGGCAGGTTCTGCTGCAACGGTTCCTTATACTGAAAACAGGCCAAAAACAATAAGGGGAGTTATTGGAATAGCAACTTCGATATTTATGCAAAATTTTCTCTTATGTAACAACAGGGCTTTTGCTTTTATTGCCGGAAAATTGGATGGTGCATGGGGTTCTTCGTTATCTTTAGCAAGAGAAATTATCAAAGCCGGCGGGGTTGCAATGGTTATAGCAAAAGAAGGTATCGGCCATTTTGATCCATATTATGGAAGCCCGGAATTTCTCGAGGATTTTAAAACCTGTTATGATTTTATTCAGGACTATAAACCTGTTAATAAAGTCAATCTGGTAAGCCCGGTGGATAGTGCACAGGATTTGGATGACCCGATAATACTAACATGGAATAAGAAGCCGCAAGCAGAAATTTACGAAGTCAGATTACATATGGCTACTTATATTTTGAAAACAGAACAAACAACTGATACAACTCATGTTTTTGACAGCCTGATGTCAAATACAGAGTATTCATGGACTGTCAGGTACATTTCTGGAACAGATACAGGTTCCTGGGCAGATATCAGGTACTTTAAGACAAAGTTAAAAGCTCCAGCTTTGCCTCCTGATATTATAATGCCTAATAACGGGGCAACAAATATACACCCAAAAATATATCTAAGATGGGACAGCAGTCCTGAAGCCGAATTTTATCACATCCAGATTTCAAAGGACAATTTTGAAACAACTTTTGTTGATGATTCAACATACCCTACTGTTATGTATTCACACGAGAATTCTCCATGGGAGCATAAAGCTACATACTATTGGAGAGTCCGGGCTGGAAATTCTTTGGGATGGGGTCCCTGGACAGATATTTATACTTTTACTTGCATTGACCCCACTGTCTCTGTGTATGATATAAGGAATAATGATGTTTTCCATTCGCAGGTAGTCCCTAATCCTGTTATTGACAAATTCAATATTATTTTTGAAATGAAGGAATCAGGTAAGGCAAAAATTAATATCTTTGATATAAATGGGAGATTAATCGGTCTGCTATATAACAAAGAGTTGTCAGCAGGTGAATATGATATTAATGTTGATTCTTACGGTTTGGCAAATGGCGTTTATTTCTATGGACTTAATGTTAACGGGAAGGTAGAATTCAGGAAATTCGAAATTCGAAGATAAAGCGTTATACCAAGATGTTATGATACATATTAAATTAAAGTAAATATTTTTGTAATTCTACAGAAGCAAGCGAATCGGATGCATGGAGTAGAGGTTTGTACTATTTCAACCAACAATTGAGCAGAGGTTTCTTCTCTAAAGCTTTTGGGGGTTCTGTCCGATGTCTCAAGGATTGAGTTTTTTTGTCGAAACGCGCATGTCAGTTACACAGAGATTCACTGAGGAGACGCAGAGAGACACAGAGAATTTCCCGTCCCTTTGTCTCCTCAGATATAACTATTTATCAGTCTTTTTACTTTGGAATTTGAAGATGTTTTTGTGATAATCTACCTTTTCAGATTCGCATCTGTTGTCGCTGTAACCCACAATCCAATAAATATATAACGTTGTAGATTCCGAAATTGCATTAAAAATGCTGTTTTTTTATCTTTTTTTATCTTTTTTATCGTTTTTTATCTTTTTTATCGTTTTTTATCTTTTTTATTTTTTTTTGAACGGTTAACGGTTATCAGTTATCCGTTATCAGTAAAAAATATTAACCACTAGGACTCAGAGAGTATTTCACTTCGATTTGCAAAGAACGAGACGGACGAAATTACAAAGTGGGAAGTAAACGTAATTTATTTTATTTTTATTTTGTTTTTAATTTAGGGGATTAGCTTTTTAGGTGTTTAGACTGTTAGGGAGGCAGACAGGAGACGGCAGATGGCAGACAGGAAATTTTTTAAATGTAGATTGTAGAATGTAAAATGTAGAATGAAAGACAGAAGAATTTAAACGCAAAGGGTGCATAGTTTACGCAAAGTTTCGCAAAGTTTTTTTGTCGGTACTGGGATTTTTGGGATTTGTGGGATTGACATGACCTTAACACACCCCCTAACCCCCTCTTGATAGAGGGGGAAAAGCCGCTTGCAGAGTTTTGCTGTCAGTTGTAACAAAGACAGAACGGGAAACAAAATCATCTAATTAACTGATAATAAAAACCTGATTCATCAATATATTTGTAGTGAACTTTTGAAATTTCATTATTATTAAAAAGTTCATCTAACCATCTTTCAACTACTTTTTCATTCTCACCTAAGTCAGCAGAGATCTTATCAATAGTATCATATTTTTTGACAGACTCTTTAATTCTCTTTTTTAAAAATTCATCCATTTATCCCTCAAATTAATTTGTTTTATCTTTTATGTACTTTTCAATTAACTTAATATTTTTTTCTCTTATTTTTTGTTTGTTCTGGTCAAATTCCTTGATTGACTTGTAGAATCCCATTTCTACAAAAAATTCTATTGTATTGATTTTTTTCTTTACCACTTCTTCTTCTTCTGAATCAAAACATTTTTCGAAATCTGGTATGTAAGGTGACATTGTCCAGTCTAATACTTTCATCTTTTTTCTATTAAGCCTGTTAATTTTGTCATTACTTTTAAATGGAACTTCGTATTCAGTATATAGATTTGTTTGCTTTAAATATTTACTTGCATTATCTGAAATTACAATGCCAGACCAGTCCTGCTTTTTTTCAAGGTTAAATACTTCATATATAGGTTTACCTATATAATACAATGGGTCCAAGCTCAAATAGCATTTCCCATATGATATTGCACCTCTTAAAGCAATATGATTGTTTAGTGATTGTTGCATCAAAATTTCGCAAAATCGGCACATTGATGCCATAGATAAATCTGCTAATTCTTTTCTTTTTGTGGTTTCCCCTGTTGTTATCAATAGTATTGTATCTGAAAATAATATATCTAATATATTATACTCCCCACTATCTGGATCGCTTAAATTTCCTGTTGCTTTTCTTATTTCCCTGTTTGTCCAATACCTTGCATTTCTCGTGGCTTCTTGTAACTTGTCAATAATATTTTCCTTAATGTATTTTATGTTTTTTGTTCTTAGAAGTTCACCGAATCCCAAAATATCTATTGCCGCTACAGGACCTTCATAATTATAATAATCTGCATCATCTAAAATTTCTGATTTGTTTTGTTTCACTTCCTCCTCCTCTTCTTCTTCTCTTCAACAAACATACCTTCGGTATATTTCTTGTACAGGTCAAATAAGAACTCCAGACGTGTGCTTTCGTTAGCAAAGGGTTGAGGTCTGTAGCAAAGGTCAACGGCTTTGTCAAGTTCTTTATGTGCCTTCACCAAATCCGGCGGCATAGTCAAAGGGTCATACAAATCTGCTAAACTCGAATCCGGGTACTTCTCCCTCGTATCCAAAACCTTCTTTGCTTTTTCTTTCACTCTTTCGATATTCTTTTCGCTTGGCTCAAGGGGCCAGGGATAGTTATTGTAAACCAAATCCTTTGAATATCTGAAATCGCTTTTCAATCTACCGCAAGTATATTTCACCCAAGTCATGTGCATTTCAGATGTTAACATGCCGAAGTGGTATAGGTCTGCGTTTGGGATAATGTGGCAACTATTATTAGCAATGTAATTCTTATCAAAAAATCCCATAGGAATATATTTCCTATTTTCAGAAGTTGTACTTGGTATTAAGATAAAAGATTCTGGTCTATTTTTATCTCTAAATGTTGATGGATTATCAGCATGTTTTTGTGTTGATGGTGCGATGCTTTCAAGTCTAAACTTCTTTACTTTTTCAATTCTTTCCATCACCATTGGCATTGTTTTTATTTCATGTGGTTTAGCACCTACCAACCACAAGCACCATCTTTTTTTATTATTAAGATATTCTTTAGCACTTAATAATCTTAAAAAATATTTTTCACTATCAGGTTCTTTTTTAACAAAATCATTTTTTTCAACGTCATCAAAGAGCAAGTTTCCTCCATCTAATGGCATATTCCCAAAGGCAATTAATGGTATTTTGCAAATTGGTGTTGACATTTTAGAAATAGTATAATTGCCTG
>CAZEHW010000056.1:0-6277 GCA_964511865.1 uncultured Hyphomicrobiales bacterium
AATTATTCCGTAAACGAAGCCGAAGGAGGTGTGGACAGGTGGCAGGAGCTATGGAAATCACTTGTTGTGAAGTACAATGACGGATACATAAATGACGTAAACGTGAACAACGGCAGAAGCCCGAAAAGCTCTTTTTACGGAACCGAATACTTAAAGCAGGTAATAAAGGAGAAACCCGGCTATTATGAAATGAAATGGCAGGAGAAGTAATTTTGAATTACGAATTATGAATTATGGATGGAAATAGGTAAAACACTATATATTGTTGAGCGAAAGGAATGGAGGGCATGGCTCAGAAAAAATCATAAAATCGAAAAAGATATTTGGCTGACATACTTCAATAAGGCAAGCGGAAAGCCACGTATTTCTTACAATGATTCTGTCGAAGAAGCACTTTGCTTTGGCTGGATTGACAGTATTGTTAAGAAGATTGATAAAGACAGCTTTGCACAAAGATATACTCCGAGAAAGAAAAACAGCCAGTTATCAGAGTTAAATAAGGAACGAATCCGTTTTCTAATTAAGCAAAATAAAATGACAAAAGCTGGACTGGATGCCGTTAAAAATTATATAAGCGATATACACGAGGACAAAGAACCAGCGATACCTGCAGATATTCTCAAGGTATTAAAACAGGACAAAACGACATGGGAGAATTATCAAAATTTCCCTGCATCATACAAACGCATACGAATTTCTTGGATTGATGCGGCAAGAATCCGTCCAGAAGTTTTTGAGCAACGGCTGAGGTATTTTATTAAGATGACAGCTAAGAATAAAATGTATGGGATGGTTAAGTAAAACAGTGAAAAATGAATAATTTATTTGAAAAAATGCAGGGCTTCAATCAATTAAAACCCTGCATCTAAAAAATATAATACATTTAAAGATGTTATTTTGGTACGTTGCCTTCGTAATTTTTATCTCTTACTCTTATCAGGTCATTCAGCGATTTGCTTTTGCATCCTCTTTCAGTTGTGCCGATTCTAAGTTCCCAGGTGCCGTCAATTCTTGGCGTCCAGATGATTTGCTCATATTTTAAATTATCAGGGATTCTGATGCTGGTAAGTGATGGATTACCAACGATAAACAGTTGGCAAAGCTTTTCGAATTTCACGCCGACTCTGTCATCTTTCTTGCGTAATGTTAAGTTGTAGCCATCGCCATAGGATTCATACATGATATATGTATCGTCAGGGTCAACACCTTCGTAGATGAAATTGGCTGTTTTGCCATTTTCGACATACTGTGGTACTCCAAGTTCACTGAATGTGATAATCATATCAGAATTGGAAGCTTCAGAAAACCCTGCAATGGGTCCTGAACCGTCATTTGGGATAACCACACTTTTTGAAGTTTTGATTTCGTAATCATTTTTTGATTGTTCAATTTCAGCAACAATGTCTTTGTCACGCTGAGTTCTGTAATTTTGACAGCCCATAAGAACTATCAGTAAAACTGTTGTTAAAAAAATAATCTGTTTCATGCTTTTCTCCTGTATAATAATTATAAATAATTTTTTTATATTCTTACAGATTGTTTTGAAACATATCTGAAATTTAAACAAATACTTTATTCAAATAAAGATTGTTACTTTTCTTAATTGTGTTAGCCAGCAATTTTTCTGTAATGGGAACTATTCCGGGAAGCTCGCAGACAGCACCAGAGGCGTAGTTTGCAAGCATAGCGGCATCCGAAGAGTTTGCTTCTCCAGCCATAGCCGCGGCTAAAGTAGCAATAGCCGTATCACCTGCTCCCGATACGTCTGCAATATGCCGTGCAATAGTCGGAACATGCCAAATATCCCCATTCGAATCAAAAAGCATCATACCTTTGGAGCCCAAAGTAAGTAAAAGGTTTTGAGGGGATAATATTTCCATTAGTTTTTTACCGGCAGTCAGTAATTCTGCGGAAGATTTAAGTTCCATCAACAATGCTGTCGAAGCTTCTTTCTTGTTTGGCTTGAAGAAAGTAGCGTTTTTATATGAGAAAAAGTTGTCGAATTTCGGGTCAACATAAACCGGAATATCAGAGGTATTAGCAAAAGATATAACTTCTGTAATTATAATTTCTGATATAGTTCCTTTGTTGTAATCGCCAAAAATAATACCGGCTAAATTCTTCTCTGCTTTTAATTTTGAAATAATAGATGTTTCTGCTTCACTTGTAATAGAAGCTCTAACCTCACGGTCTAATCGGACTATATGCTGATTATTACCTATTATTCTTGTTTTTACAGTAGTGGGTCTGCCCTTATCCCGAAAAAGTCCTTTAGGGTCAATACCTGATTCGTTTGCTATTTTGATAAATCTATCTCCCGAAAAATCCTGACCTATCAGACCGAACAAAACGGGATTCAATCCGAGTGATTTCAAATTGTTTGCAACATTTGCCGCTCCGCCGAGATGATAGGATTCGTCCTCTACATCTACAACGGGTACAGGTGCTTCAGGAGAAATACGTGAAACACTTCCCCAGTAGAACCTGTCGAGCATAACATCACCAATAACAGCAATTGTTTTGCCCTGAGCTTTTGATAATATTGATTGTAATAACTCTATTGTCATTATTTAATATCCATTTTATACTTTGATTAAAAAACAAATTTAATTAAAAATTTGGATTTAATATAATTGATTAAGTATTCTGCTATAGAAGGTTTTCAATTTTTTGATTGCTTCGCTCTGTTCGCAATGATGGTTTTAATCTTCGATTCTCATAATACTTTTCAAATTTTCAATTATCCATATTGCTTTCTCTCAGTTATTTCTTAAATTAAATTTTTACAAATTACAATTATGGTGATTATGAAATATTTAGTTTTTGATATAGAAACAGTACCACTGGCTTTTGATTCTTTTTCGGAATCACAGCAGGAATATATATTGAGAGGTACTTCAAATGAAGAAGAAGAAGCAAAGAAAAAAGGTGAAATGGGATTAGCTCCATTGACTGCTCAAGTAGTTTGTATTGGAATCCAACTCATTGAAAGAAATGAAAAAGGGGAAAATAATATATTAAAACATGGAGCAATTTCAGTAGATAATTCAATGAAAGATGGTGAGGAGAGAAAGGAACTGCTTTCAGACCAGACTCCATGCTTCTTTTATAACGAAAAGACCGCTTTGGATAAATTTTGGAAATTAATTACAAAATATGACCCCGTACACTTGATTTCATTTAACGGTAGGGCTTTCGATGCTCCTTTTTTAATGCTGCGTTCGGCTCTTCTTGGTTTACGACCTTCAAAAAATATTATGTCCGGCACTAAGTTTAATTATCCTTTGCACACTGATTTGATAGACGAATTGACTTTTTATATTCCTTCTTATGGATACGGTGCAACCAAACGCTTCAACTTTGACTTTTACACCAGAGCATTCGGATTGACATCTCCTAAAGGAGAAGGAATTGACGGCTCTAAAGTACCCGAATTTTTCGCAGATGGAAGAATAATTGAAATTTCTGAGTATTGCTTGCGTGATGTGAAAGCTACATGGGAGTTGTTTTTGCTTTGGGAGAAATATTTACATTTTTGATATATTCATCTATATGTTGAGAATATTTTAAATCATATACGAATTTGCCTATTTCACCGGAGAAAAGAATAATAAAAGTGAGGTAATAAACCCAAACAGCCATTGAGGCAATAATAGCATAAGTTCCGTAAAACTTGCCGTAAGTGGATACTCCTCCAATATACCATGCAAAGAAATATCTTGATGCTTCAACAAAAACAACGCATGACAATATGCTTACCAGACGGATAAGCCTTGGCATTTTCCGGTTTGGAACAAATCTGAATATGAGATAGAACAAGACAAAGGAGTTTGCAAGCGAAAAGGCAAGCACATAAAGTTTGTTAAAAATTGCACCTAACATCTCAGGTGAATATTGTACTATATAATTTTGAGCTATTGAAATTAACGGTTGAACAAAAGACAATATCAATATTAAGATTGATATGACAATTATTAATAATATATCTTGAATTTTGTAAAAGAAATATGTTTTTGGTGTTGCGATTTTAAAGACTGTATTTAAGCCGGCTCTTAATGAACTTAGTAAAGTTGAAGATAGCCATAGCAATGTAAAGATACCTATCCATCCAAGAAATGAACTATTTTGGAAAATGAGATAAACTTCGTCAATTGTAGCAGATAATACATCCTGAAGCATTGGATTATTTGGAATAATTTTTCCGAATATTTCGGTTAAAAAGCTTGAAATCTTATCTGCACCGATACTTATATTTATGATATATAATGCAACCAATAGCATCGGGATTAAATACAAAAGGATATTGAATGCGATTCCTGCGGCAAGCAAAAAAGTATGATTTACGTCCATACGGTCAAACATAGTCTCGACAGCGGCAATAACTTTTCTTATGAATTTATTTTTAATTCTTAAGAACTTTAATATTTTTAATATATCTTTATCTTGAATTTCAAGTTCCATAAGATAACTGTTTTCTGCTTTTTGTTAATAGATAAATAAAAAGTTCCACTCTTTTGCTTAAATTTGTTAAAATTAATTTAACAAAATAAGAATAATTAGTTTAATAATGAAATATAAATTAGTCGACACTCAACAGTCGGTAGTCAACAGTCAACAGTCAACAGTCTGTAGTCTGAGGTCTTCATTATCAATTATCAATTATCAATTATCAATTAAATTGACTCTGTTGGGTGCAATAATTTTGTTTTCATGTGCAAATCCCCAGCCGCCATCGGGAGGACCACCTGATAAATCCCCTCCGATTATTACAAGATATGCTCCTGCTCAGGGGACTGTGAATTATCAGGGTAAGAGTATTACCATTGAATTCAACAAATACATGAATAAAAATTCTGTAATTGAGAATATCTTTATTTCACCATCAGTTAAAATGAAATACGATTGGAACGGTAAAGAACTTGAAATAGAATTTGAAGAAGACTTGCAGGACAGCACCACATATGTGTTTTCACTTGGAACAGAATATTCGGATTTGAAAAACAACAAACCTAAAGATGCATTTTCTCTGATATTTTCTACAGGAATTTATCTTGACAGTGGATTGATAACAGGAACATTGATTGATACTGAACCTTCAGGCGTAAATATATACGGATACCGCATTGACAATATTAATCCCGACACATTAAACCCATCACATACAAGACCAAATTACAGAACTCAGGCAGGTCAGACAGGGAATTTTGATTTGGTAGCATTGAAAGAAGGGATATACAGAATAATTGCTATACGAGATAAATTCAAAGATGAAGTTTATGATGAAGGACTTGATGCATTCGGAGCGGCACCTTTTGATGTGGAAGTTATACCTGATTCAGCTTCAGTTGTAAATCTAAAAATCGGACAAACAAAAGACAAATTAAAACCTCAGTTATTCTCAGCTGAAGCAAAAAATTCAAATTTAATTGAATTGATTTTCAGTGAAAGCATAGATACAAATTTTGTTACTGCGAAAGCTTTTGAATTATCGGACAGCAATGAAACAGAAAAAGCAGAAATAGCAGGTGCAATGATTAACCCTAAATCTGCAGATAAGATTTGGATATATACCGTTAATCCGCTCGACACTGTAAAAACATGGAAAATATCGGCTGTTACAAATTCTGATTTTTCATTACGGGATACTATTGGGAATTTGATAAGCGATTCGGTGAATTTTGCGTATTTTTTCTCTGAGAACGATATAAATCAAAATCAGCCGGAGTTACTAAAAATGCCTTATCCGGACAGTACGCTTAATGTTCCATTATATCCTCAGTTAAATTTTATTTTTAGTTTACCCTTAAACAAAGCAGATATTAATAAATCAATTAGTTTTATTGATGCAGATTCATTGAAAATCCAATATGAAACAGATTGGAAGTCTGACAATATATTAAAAATAATTCCGGATAATAAATTAGAACCTTTGAAATGGTATATTATAAATTTCAAATTGAAAGATATTAAAGCAGTAAACGGTATTCAGGGGAAGGATACTACTCTCAGGTTAAAATTCAGAATTCAGGATACAAGAAATTTTGGGGGAATTAAAGGAAGAATCAAAGATTTGAATCAAGCAGATTCAAATTTGAAAATAATAATATTTAATAAAAACTTCAGAACGATAACTACTCCGGCAGACTCAGGAAGGTGGGACGTTCCGTCATTACCCGAAGGAAAATATCAGTTTGAAATTTATTATGATTTTGATGAAAATGGTCAATACAGTTATGGCGAAGCTTATCCTTTTAAGCATTCCGAACCTTTCATCATA
>CAZEHW010000056.1:6287-17276 GCA_964511865.1 uncultured Hyphomicrobiales bacterium
ATTAGGATCAGTAAAAAAACCTATGAGAGTTCCATCATAATCAAGGAAGAGAAGGAAGTTCCTGCCCGCTGGACAATTGAGATGGAACTACCGGCTCCTGTAAAATTATCCAATAACCGAAAACAAAAATAAAATTTGATTATTAAGATTATTTTTCACAAATTAAACTCAGCTAATTAAGATGTTTTAATATTTAAATAATCCTGGGAAAAATGGGTTTTAAAATTAATAAAAGATTATCTTCAAAATGGAATATTCCTTATGCTATTGTGTCGGGGGCTTTAGTAGGATTGTTCTGTATTACTGTGTATCTTTCAAATGCAGTTTCATATTTAACCGATGACCCGGAAGCTTGTATCAACTGCCATATTATGGTACCCGAGCATACAACCTGGCTTCACAGCAGTCACAGAGATAAAACAGTCTGCAACGATTGCCATGTTCCACATAACAATGTTATCAGAAAATATTATTTTAAAGCATCAGACGGATTGCGTCATGCTTTTATGTTTACATTTAAACTTGACCCTGAAGTTATTAAAATTAAAGAAGCAGGAAAAACAGTTGTTCAGGAAAATTGTCTCCGCTGTCATATCCGGCAGGTTGGTCAGGTATCAATCACCAATGTAAATGGACAAAACTATTTGAATGGTGAAGGAAAACTATGCTGGGAATGCCACAGAGAAGTTCCTCATGGCAGGATTCACAGCAGGGCAAGTTCTCATTTTTCGATAAATCCAATTAGAAATTAAATAATTTTATAGAGAGGTTCAAAATGTCAAATAAAAGTAAAAAATCAAAAAAAGGTCTGACGATATTTATATTTGTTATTACCGTTATTGTAGTTTTTCTAATAGGTTTGTTTGCATCTTCTGTCATTGAAAGAAGAGCAGAGACGGTTTCTAAACTGCAGATGATTAAAAAGATTGATAAGTGGGAAACCCGTAATGAGGTTTGGGGAGAAAGCTTTCCAAAAGAATATGAAACATATCTTAAAACCCTCGATACAAACTTCATAAGTAAGTATGCGGGTTCAGGATGGCGTGATTATCTTGAAGAAAGTCCTTCTCTTGTTGTCTTATGGGCAGGATATGGTTTTTCTAAGGAATATAATCAGGCTAGAGGACATGCGCATGCAATCAATGACATACGAAATATTCTCAGGACAGGCGGTGCTGTCGAAAGCCCTATGCCCGCTACATGCTGGTCATGTAAAAGTCCTGATGTACCGCGAATGATGGAAGTGTCAGGCACTGCTGAGTTTTACGCTATGAGATGGCTTGATTTGGGGGATGAAATAGTGAATCCGATTGGTTGTGGAGACTGCCACGAAGCTAATACCATGAATCTGAAAATTACAAGACCAGCTCTTATTGAAGCATTTGAAAGGAGGGGCAAAAAGATGTCTGACATTACTCATCAGGAGATGAGGTCGCTTGTCTGTGCTCAGTGTCACGTAGAGTATTACTTCAAGAAACCCGGCGATTATCTTACATTTCCCTGGGACAAAGGATTTAGTGCTGATTCTATGGAAAAATATTATGATGAACTTGAGTTTTCAGACTGGACACACAAACTCAGTAAAGCACCGATGCTAAAAGCACAGCATCCCGATTACGAATTGTTTATGACGGGAATACATGCAAGGCGTGGAGTTGCCTGTGCTGACTGCCACATGCCATACAAAGTTGAAGGTGGAATTAAGTTCTCCGACCATCATATACAAAGCCCATTAAACAATATTTCAAACTCCTGTCAGGTTTGCCATCGTGAAAGCGAAGAAGAAATACGACAGACTGTTTATGATATTCAGGACAGAGTTATGGAAATCCGTTCTATAGCAGAAAATGTGATTGCAATAGCTCATCTTGAAGCTGAACAGGCATGGAAAAATGGCGCTACCGAAGACGAGATGAAACCTGTATTAAAGCATATACGCAATGCCCAGTGGAGATGGGATTGGGTTGCCGCTTCAAATGGTATGGGTTTCCATTCACCTATTGAAGCTTTAAGAGTTCTAGGGACTTCAATCCAAAAAGCTGAACAGGCAAGAGGTTTGCTAAGTGTTGTGTTCGTCAGGCATGGTGTCAGCATTCCAATCAAATTGCCGGATGTTACAACTAAGGATAAAGCACAAAAGTATCTTGGTATGGATATAATGGCTCTTAGAAAAGACAAGGAACAACTTCAGAAAACATTGATTGTTCAATGGGATAAAATGGCTAAGAAAAGACAAGGTACTTTAAAGAAATACTAATAGAATATTTTTATTACATCCTGTATAATTAAAGAGTGGACTGTCTTTTTGAGACAGCCCACTCTTTTTTTAATTTGCTATTGTTAATGACATCCTTTGCAAGTCATATCTTGATCTGAATGACATACAACACAGGCATCTATCCTCGTTTTAGCTTGTGTCTGATGATCTCTCCCCCATGTTGGAGTGTGGTCACCCGGGCGAATGTAATTCAATTTCGTATGACAATCAATGCAGAAATCATACCCGTTATGACAGTTAACACAATCAGATTCTCTCATCATGTAGCTGACAGAATGAGTCAGAATAAATTCCGGAGGATGACTTTCATTAAATAGATTTTCTCCGAGATGACATTCTGTACAAAATGATTCTGTATGGCAAGCAGAACAGGCATTTCCACCGCTCTCATGAAAACTCCCATGATTGGAAGTCCATAATTCAGTATGGTCATTCGGTTTCAATTCTTCTTTTTCATTATGACACAAATAACAACCCTTGCTTTCTTCAGGTGTTTCATGACAAGTCATACATTTTGCCATTTTTGGTAAATGTCTGCATTCATTTGTTGCTGATTTCTTTTCAATGCCTGCATGACAGTCATTACATTTAAATCCCTGCTCAATATGTTTTGAATGATTGAAATTTGCTGAATAATTATCAATTCTCGCAAGTAAAACCGGCTTCTCACCTGATTTGTGACAGGCTTTACATCCCATATCTTCTTTGTCATGGCAAGCAAGACAGCTTTCTTCCTTTGGGAGTAAATCGTCTGTTCCTTTTGTACTTGTTGCCGCTTCAGCATGGCAGGCATCACATTCGGCACCTGCTTCTTCAATATGGAATTTATGTGAGAAAATCAAATCCTTCTCGTTAGATTTATTCTCAGCAAAAAGCGTTGCAATAATTGAAATTATTATTAAAGATATTCCTGATAAAATTATTATTGATTTTTTCATTTTTCTTCTCCCGATTTTATTTTATACTGGAAGGATAAACCGCCCCGGAATTTTTGGTCAAATGCTTCATTGTTATGATAATAATTCAAATTAGTCCTCATAGCAAGATTGTTCAAAATATCCCAGTTGAACTGCAGATATGAAGTAACCGACTGGGTTGACTCATCTACGTAATCTCCAAGCATATAATCAACGGATGCAACACCAGCACTGATTCTTAAGTCATCCATCAGTTTATAGTTTCCTCCAAGAGAAACTCCCAGTCTGTTATATCCTGTATCGCCGCCTAAATAATTAAGACCTACATAAAAATATCTGTGATTTAAACTCAGGTATGACAGATAATCCATCTGTTCCAATCTCATCGAAACCATTTGCCTGAAGCTTATGCTGTATCCGGCGAATAATTTGTAACTTGCACCGATAATAAACCTGTCAATGTAATTTGTTTTTTCGAGATTATCAGGAACATAATAAATACCATTGTTATCAAGAACCTGGAAATTCTCAAAAGGAAGAAGTATCCGATATCTCGAAATATTAGCAGATAAGGATAAATCCTTTCCAACATAACCGAGCAAAGCAAGACTTCCATCATATATATCACTGTTTGTGATGTCATATCCGAAATTAAAGCTATACCTGACACCTGCTAATTTTCCGAATAAATCCACTCCGGCAACAGATGAGGTGTCAGAATAAAAATATTTGGCTTTAGCACGAAAGCTACCTGCTTTGTAAGATACATCGGCATAAGCAACAGTATTATCATAGTCGCTGTCGTAAAACATTCCGTACTTAACTCCTTTACCTCCAAATGCAGATACTGAAAAATTATCTGAGATATTGTACGACAAAGCGGCTCCGTCAACTGAGCCAAACAACCAACGGCTGTATGATTGAATACGTCCTGCTCTGACATTGCCTCCGGTAAATTTATATTGAGCATAAGCCCTGTAAAGTCTAGTATCACTGAAATGATACTTTGAATCGAAAAGATGAACCTGATATTTACTGGATTCAGGAATGTCATCACGGATATCAAATCCGTCACTTCTTGAACCATTCAAATGCAAAGAAAAATCTCCGAATTCAGCATTCGCATTTAAGCCGTTATACCATCTCAGAAATTTCAAAGAAGGGTCCATGGCATATTCATCCGAAAAATTTTCGCTGTTCCAAAACGGTATTCCTCCGAAAACACCGGATGTAATTGAAGCATCATATTTCGATGCATTGGCATACGTTAGGAAGCAGAGAAAACTCAGAATAAGTAAAAATTTAAATCTCATAAAGCTTCTAAAAATTTATTGATAAAAATTGTTAACTAAATATTTTTGAATATACGAAAATATTCAATAAAAAAATAGGGTTTCACTTTTCATGAAACCCTATTAAATTTAAATCCAACATTCACTTTAAGCTAAATTAATAGCATTTGAAAGAACGCTTATTGTAAATAAGCCAATCCTGCGGCAACAATAGCTTTAATATAATTTGGATTGTGAACGCCATTACTTCTGTCTTTTGCAACATATAAATAATTTAACAATACGTCAACATCAGTTTTTGATAAGTCTGTACGTTTTTGGCCACCAGGTGTTGCTGCATACTCACCTAAAACAGCCATTTTTGGAAACTCAGAATTGAAGGCTTGGGTAGTATCCAACCAACCTCTATCAATAAGTTTACGTCTGTATGTTGCAATGTCAGCCGCAATTTGTTTTGTTAAAGATGCATCTGCAATTTCAGCGGAAGAGTGACAACCTGAATTACCACAAGCTGAAAGTTTAGCAAGATTTGCCTGAGGCATAAGGAAAGTATGTCCGCCTACAGCCGGATTATGAGATGTTCCTGTTCCTTCGTCCTTTGCCATGTGACAGGTTACACAACCGTCAGCAAACAAAGTACCACCCTTATGTGGATTTGAAGTCGGGAAAGGTGTAGCGCCAACTTGTACAGGACCGTTCATAACGTAAACATTAGCAGGTGTTCCGTAGTGAGGTCCAAAACGGCTATATGTTCTACCGGCTCCAGCAGGACTGATTGTATCAGGTACAGTTCTTGTAAAAGACCTTCCCTGATGGCATTTTGCACAGAGATTACCTTTACCTATGTCGATCTGAGTACCGTTTATACGCATAGCATATCCGGCATTAATTCTTAGACCAAAATCTGACATAGCATAATCTTGATGAATTGTATGGCAAGCTTTGCAGTTGATTTTTGATGTAGCAACCGAATTTGCATCATTCTGACCTAAAGCTGCTGCTTCAGCAAATCCATCACCTGAGTGACAGCCACCGCATGTAATTCTTCCGGCTTCTTCTTCATAAACGATACCCATATTATGTTGAGATAAGTCGTACTGTGCAAACTTCAAGTTTACGTCATCAGCGTTTTCGCTATGGCAAGTTCCGCATGTGCCATTACCATCGGCACCGGCGAGACCTGCAGGACCTTGTGGTCCTTCGCAACCTGTGTTTACTAATATCATAGTAAGAAATAAAGCTACTATTGATAAACTCAATAATGATTTAATTAATTTTTGCATAAATGTTCCCTTCATATATTTTTTAATAAAATATTTGTTTAATTTTTAAAAATGAAATTATTTTTTATTATCTGCAATGCAAAAAAACTTTTCAGTTTATCCTTCTGCACTGGGTTGAAAGCCACAGGAGAGAGAAAAAAACATATTTAATATTACTCTACAGAAATATTCCTGTAAAGTTATATACAACTTAACAAAAATATTTTAATTTGCAAATTATTTCTAAGTAATTTTTTTTCAATGAAATACGACTGTTAAAGTCTAAATTATTTTTAGGTATGACTAAATTCCCAATAAATATTAATAAGAATTACAAATTACAAGATGAGGTTAAAGTTAAAATACTTTCTGATATATTTTAAATAAACTTGTAAACTTCAAATAAATTAATTAAATTTTATTTTTTTGTTTTCATTTTTTTCAATTTTCTTGTAAAAAACTGTTCACTTATAAATTATAGTTAAGGGTAAATATGGACTTTATAATAAAGCCGGTTGAAACAAAAGCCGAAAAAATGCGATTTATTCGCTGTCATTGGAATTTTTATAAAAATGATAAGAGCTGGGTTCCGCCTATCGTTGCAGACAGGGTAAAACTGCTTGATACAGCCAAAAATCCTTTCTTCAAGCATTCCATAATGCAATTATTTCTGGCAGAATCTAATGGGAAAGTAGTCGGTAGAATAGCTGCAATAATTAACGATAATCACAACAAGACACATAAGGACAAAGTTGGCTTCTTTGGTTTTTTTGAATGTATTGATAATCAGGAAGTGGCAAATTCATTGTTCGATACTGCCGCTGATTGGCTGAAGGCAAGAGGTATGACTTCAATGAGAGGTCCTGAAAATCCTTCACAAAATGATGAAGTCGGTTTACTTATGGATGCTTTCGACAAACCTGCTGTTATCCTGATGACATACAATCCTGAATATTATATCAAGCTTGTTGAAAACTACGGATTTACTAAAGCAAAGGATTTGTGGGCCTATAATTTGGAAATGTCTGATTATCTGAGTGAAAAAATTGTGAGAATGCAAAACATTGTTCGCGAAAGATATAATATTAAAATTCGTGAAGTAGATTTTAAAAACAAAGTCCAATTTAGAAAGGATGTTGATACTATAAAAGAAATCTATAACTCTGCATGGGAACCAAACTGGGGATTTGTAAAGATGACAGATGAAGAATTCGATTTTCTTGCCGCTGATTTGAAAACTATTGCCGAACCAAAGTTTACTTTTATTGCAGAATCGAAAGGAAAGCCGGTCGGATTTGCCCTTGGATTACCTGATATCAATCAATGTTTGATTCACAATAAAAAAGGTTCTTTACTTGGTGCAATTTGGCAGTTGCTGACTAAAAAAAGAAAAATTGACAGACTCAGAATAATTGTACTTGGTGTCTTAAAGGAGTTTCAAAAAACAGGAGTGGATGCCGTTATGTACTACGAGTTTGCTACAAGAGGAAGAGCAATGGGAATCAACAGGGGCGAAGCTTCGTGGATACTTGAAGACAATGAAATGATGAACAGGGCTTTAACAGTTACTATGAAAGGTAAGGTTTACAAAACTTATAGACTTTACGAAAAGGAAATTTAGTTTAATGTAGAATATAGAATGTAAAATGTAATATTTATTCTTCTAATTCTGTCATCCTGAGCTAGTCGAAGGATGATAAATATATGCAAAGTTTGAAAATTAGAATTTTAATATGGATTGAAAATTAAAAATTTTTCTAATTTTATCTTCTGATTCTGTCATCCTGAGCTTGTCGAAGGATGAATAATATACGCAAAGTTTGAAAATTAGAATTTTAATATGGATTGAAAATTGGAAATTATTAAATTGGGGAAATTGTAATGGAAAAGATTTTAATTGTTGGATGCAAACATACAATGGATGATATTTGCATAGCTTGCTCAAGATGTATGGTTGGCTTTAATCGTCGCGAAGGTGATTTTATAATATACAAAGACACTGATGCACAGTTGATTGGGCTGATGAATTGCGGAGACTGCCCGGGTGCTTCTATGATAACCCGTTTGGCACAACTGAATTTATGGAATAGTCAAAATGGCGAGAAACCTACTAAAGTTCATATTGCACCGTGCATTCTGCATTACTGTCCTTACAAGGATACTATCATAAGTAAGATAAAAGCCAAAGTTGCTGTTGAAGTAGTTGAGGGTACTCATCCCTACTTGCCTGAGAATATTTTTGCCTAATAATATTTATTTTTATAAAAGGAATTCATATGAAAAAGAAGAAAGAAAAGAAGCAGACATCTGAAGAACATGGAGAAGGAAAAAAAGGTAAAGTTAAAAAGAACACTTTGATTCAAAGGGTCAAAAATCTCGTTTTACCGCCTTCAGGGGAACAGAAAAAAGATAAGGGTAAAAAACTCAGGAATGAAAATACTCAAAATTTGGAGAATCTTCATCAGAGCCAGCCGGCACCTGCCCATGAAAATATCGGTGAAATATTAAATGAGAAGGAAGAGAATATCATTATTGTCAAAGAAGTATCGGTTACTAAAAATAGCATCCAAAAAGAAGCCAAGAAAGACAAGATAAAAGCTGATAACCGAAAACGGAAAACCGAAAACGATGAATTGTTGAACGTTTCTGAAATTTTTTATTCCATTCAAGGTGAAAGCACATACGCAGGATTGCCTTGTGTCTTTGTGCGATTACAGGGGTGCAATTTGCGATGTTCGTGGTGCGATACGGAATTTGCACTGAATGCAAAGAAAGAAAGAAAGAGATTATCATCAGATGAAATTATCGGAAATATTAAAAAATACGATTGCAAGTATGTCTGCATTACAGGAGGTGAGCCATTAATGCAAAAGAAAACTTCCGAACTTCTATCTTTGCTTTGCAATAACGGATTTTCTGTTTCATTGGAAACCAATGGCTTTTATTCTCTTGGGGAAATTGACAAAAGAGTATCGAAGATTGTTGATTTTAAATGTCCCGGATCGAAAATGCAGAAGAAAAATAATTTTGCCAACCTCGAATTTCTTACTAAAAAAGATGAGATTAAATTTGTAATAAAAGACAGGGAAGATTACAAATGGGCAAGAAGTGTAATTATTAAAAATAAGCTGCCTGAAAAAGTAAATTCCGTTCTGATGTCACCGGTCTTCGGCAAGCTCGAGCCAAAGCAGTTATCAAGATGGATTTTGAAAGATGATTTAAAAGTGCGAGTACAATTCCAGTTACATAAATATATTTGGAATCCTAAGAAAAGAGGAGTATAGATTTAAAAAATTATATTAATGGAGAATATTATGAAGACATTGATTTTTACGGTATTCATTTTTTTATTATCATTTTCTGTGATTTTTTCAGAAACAAATAATAATGAAAAAATTCAGAGGAAAGCAACAAATATTTTTGACCTGCAATTTAACACGAAAAGTAATTTCCGCTTTTCTGCTACAAATTACGGACTATTGTTTCTCGATGTGCCACAAAACCGCGGAGGTTCGTTTTGGCCCCGCAATTCTCAGAATCAATATATCTTTGGAGGTGGACTTTGGTTTGCGGCGAAAAAGATGGTGAATATTGACGGTGTTGATAAGTTCCAAAAGCTTTGCGAAGTAACGTATAATCCAAATTCCGGTTCATCATGGATGGTTCCCGGCAGGATTGAAGACGGTGAAAATATTGATGTAAGTGATACAGGCAGATATCGTACATATTTTTCAACAGACATGAACAGTGATGGTCAACCTATTGACTCATATGACGGACCTAATTGGCCCCTTTGGCTTACAGAGGAACAATCACAAAGAAATTTGGGAACGTACATAAAAGATATTTCTGAAAGAAACAGAGCCACCTATCCAATGGGTCCTGCATATGTCTCAGACGAAGATATATTTTCAACACATAAAGATACTGACCTTAATTTTTTTGAAGGTGGAACAACATACAGAAGAAATCTTGGATATCCTCTCGGACTGCAATTCGAACAAACGATTTTCAGTTGGGATGATGACGAAAAAAAAGACATGGTGATTATTTATTATAAAATTAAAAATTTATTTCAGGACACTTTGCGTGATAGCTGGATTGGACTCGTTTATGATACTGATTTGGCAACCCTACCTAATACTATGGCAGGGTCATCAAATGATTTAATGAGATTCTATGATGAAGATGAATCTTTGAATATGGGTATTACTTGGAGCTTAGCGGATAGAGGCGAAGTTGATATGGGCTATATGAGTGCCTCGATGATTCTAACGCCAACTGTTTACAGATGCGACAGGGCTTATGATACCGTAATAAGCGGTGAACACCATGTTTATTGTGCAATGTGTATTGAGAAAGATACAATTACTATATCTGACTATGAGAATCCGGGAAGCACGAAGGATACTTCCATTTGCGTGAATGAATTGATGTTTCCAAGAGAAAAATCAGGTTTTCAGAGAACGGACAAAAAATATTATCCGGTTTCGCAACAATTGGGAATGAAAACTTTCAAGAGATGGGGGATTATTGATGATTTGGTCGAAGACGAAGCAAGATATAATTTTTTATCATCATCAGTTAAGGATATTAGTATCGGAGAACCAGGGGATTACAGAATGATGTATTCTACAGGTCCTTTTCATTTAGCTCCCGGTGAAACTGTTTCCTGTGCTGTTCTGATTAATTTTGCTATGCCTTCGCTTGGCGCTGATGCTACCGGTGAAACAGATGATTTGACGGACTTAGTTGAAAAAGTTAAGTTAGGACGAAGTTTCTTTTATAATGATATGATTTCAAAAGTGAAGGAGCAGGAAAAACAATTAGGTAATTCAATGTCGATTTATCCAAATCCAGCAAGCAATAGAATATTTGTTAGACAGGGATTGACAGGTGAAATAAACTTAGCGATTTACGATGTTCTTGGAAATGATATGATGGATAAAGTCATACTGAGCTTGTCGAAGGATGTAATTGAATTAAATACGGAAAATTTGCACACAGGCACGTACATTATTTGCCTGAGTAATAATAATAATGTAATTTCGGAGAAATTTAGTGTGATAAAATGAAAGAATTTGTCTGAACTGTTTATTTTGTGAATAGCTGATAAGCATTAAAGAATTTAAACGCAAAGGACGCTATGTTTTCGCAAAGTTTCGCAAAGTATTTTTTCGGGGAATTTGAACGAGAAGGCAATTACACAGAGATTCGCTGAGGATGCACAGAGATAAACA
>CAZEHW010000057.1:0-17055 GCA_964511865.1 uncultured Hyphomicrobiales bacterium
AAATCTTTAAAATATGTTTCCATTATTATTGATTATTATCATCATTCCAAAGAAATGGGAATCAGCTATTTCTGAAATAGGGATTTTTAAAATTACTTCAGATTCTTTAAAGAAAGCTTTCAGAAAAGTTTTAAATTTAAAGTCAATGAGTTCTATGTTTTTAATTGGAATATTGAACGGACTTCTTCCCTGCGGACTGGTCTATACTGCAATGATTGCATCTGTGGCTTATGGCTCTGTCACCGGAGCAATGACATTCATGCTCTTTTTTGGTTTGGGAACATTACCCATGCTCGCATTAGTTTTCAATTTGAAAACAATGCTTTCTGTTGATATCCGCAGAAGAATAAATAAATTAATTCCTGTCGGTATTGCTGTTGTTGCCGTGATATTAATACTACGGGGTTTGTCTTTAGGAATTCCATTCATCAGTCCGGTTCTTCCTGACCAGGTTAGTGAAAAGGGAAAATGTTGTCAGCATGAAATGCATAAATAAAAATTTTAGTATATTTGAAATATTGAGAAATGTAAAAATAACAAGGTCGTAAAGTGAAAAAACTACATTTAGACAGAATTTTGAAAATTAGGGTTCCAATAACTATAGCAGTTATTTTGATAGCTTTTACAATAACTTTTTTTGCTACCAAAGCAGAAAGGGATAGTGTTGGTTATGAACCGGAACAACCTATTAATTTTTCTCATGCGATACATGCAGGTAAGTTGAGCATTGATTGCCAATATTGTCATACAGGAGTTGAGAAAACAAGACATGCAAGCATTCCTTCACCAAGTATTTGCATGAATTGCCATTCCGTTGCAAGAAGAGATAAACCTGAAGTTCAGAAGCTCATTAGTTATTACAATGATAAAAAACCTATACCATGGAAAAGAGTTCACAAAGTACCTGATTATGCTTTTTTTAATCATAGCGTTCATGTTAATAAAGGAATTAATTGTGTTCATTGTCACGGTGATGTTGCAAGCATGGAAAAAATTTCTCAGAAGCAATCTTTCAGGATGGGACAATGTCTTAGCTGTCACAGGAATGCTCATGACAGAATGCCTGAAATTGCAGAAAAAATTAATCTTGGCCCTGTGAAGTGCAGTTCTTGTCATAGGTAAATTAGTTGAAAGTTTTAAAGTTTAGAAAGTAAAAAGTTTAATGAGTTTAATGAGTTTGTGTGTTTTCCCTATGCGTTAAAGGGGATTACAAAGAGTTAAAGAAAACATAAATAAGATAGATGGAGAAAATATGAATGATGATAAGATATTATTGAGAAGAGGTATGTTGAAGGCTACTGTTTTTGGGAGTTTGGCAGGTTTGTTTGCAACGTTTAACCCAAGCAGATTTCTAGTTTCTCAAAAAAATGAAAATATAAGAACAGTGAAAGTTAAAATACATCCATTAGCAGTAAAGAGAAATAATAAGGATAAATCCTGATGAATAAAACACAAGAAATATACGAACCAAACCGGGAATTTTGGAAAAGTGTTAATGAATTTTATCACGGAAGAACAGAGACCGGTGAATTTCCGGATTCCGTGAAAGAAGAATTTGAAGTTGGAAAGCTACCTCCGATGTCCCGAAGGAAATTTATTGCATTACTTGGTGCATCCTCAGCTTTTGCTTTAGCCAGTTGTAATAATTACAGGGATAAAGGTGAAATAATATCTTACAACGATAAACCGGAGTATGCCAATTTTGGTGATGCAATTTATTTTGCTACAACTTTAAATGATGGAAGTGGTGTTCTGGTTAAAACAAGAGAAGGAAGACCGATTAAAATTGATGGTAATCCCGAACACCCGATATTAAAAGGAAAAGTATCAACGCAGGCACAGGCAAGTATTATGGGTTTATATGACCCTGACCGGATTCAGAATCCTTTGAAGAAATCCGGTAGTGCTTTGATTTTGAATAAAGGTGATATGCTAAAAACTGATTGGGCAACTGTTGACAAAGAAATTACGGGGAAACTGCAAAAGGCAGTAGATACCGGTAAAGAGATTGCGATTGTAACTCATTCAGTCATCTCCCCTACTCAGAAGAAACTGTTTGATGATTTCATAGCAAAATATCCAACTACAAAAATTTATTCTTATGAATTGCATAATGACAATAATAAAAAGTTAGCATGGAAGGAATGTTATGGAAAGGATTTGCTTCCATCTGTCAAACTAGATGAAGCGAAAATAATTTTATCATTTGAGTCGGATTTTCTGGGTACAGAAGGAAATGTTTCCGAACAAATAAGAAAATTTACAAGTAATCGAAATATTGAAAAGCCGGATGATTTCAGCAGGTTTTATTCTTTTGAAGCAGGAATGAGTTTAACTGGAATAAATGCAGATTACAGATTTCGACTTAGTCCTCTAAAGCAATTTAATTTAATGAAGATTTTGATTGATGAATTGAACTCAAGAATTCCTGATAATTCACTTAATTCTGTTTTAAATTCAAAGAAGTTTTCAAATCAAAGTCTGAGCAGTTTTGCAAAGGAAAATCAAATTGATTTGAAGAAATTACGGTATTTGCTGGATGACATTGTTAGTTTTAAAGAAAAATCTATAATTATTGCAGGTGAAAAATTACCAAAAGATTTTCATCATGCAGTAATTATACTTAACGAAATAATCAATGGCTCTCGGATGCTTGATGAAAAAGACATGGAGCTACTCCAGATACCATTGAATGGTATCAATGATTTGATTAATAATTTGAAGAACAATAAAGTTGTTGCTGTCCTGATTAATTTTGATACTAATCCTGTTTATCATTTTAATATAAGTAATAAACTGATGGATAAAGTTGAAACAAAGATTTCAATGACAGAATGGATGAATGAATCTTGCTATAATAATGATTACGTTTTGCCAATTAATCATTCATTGGAGTGTTGGGGAGATTTTAATTTGAGAACCGGAGTTTATTCATTACAACAACCATTAATTGCTCCTTTGTACAACTCACGTCAAAAAGAAGCTGTGTTATTGGCATGGATGACAGGAAACCATTCCGAAGATATTTATCACAAATATCTCATGAACAGATGGGAAACAGAAGTTTACACTTTAGCAAAACCAATAACTGATTTCTCCAAATTCTGGTATTCCTGTCTTCATGATGGAGTCTTGGAAATTATTGAGAATCCACAGGAAACATCAAATAGAAGTTTCACATTTCCAGTGATTCAAAAAGTTTATAATGAAAACGAATACACCATCATTTTAAATAGGAGTTACTCGATTGGAGACGGGAGATATGCAAACAACGGATGGCTTCAGGAACTTCCTCATCCGGTCAGTAAGGTTGCATGGGACAATTATGCCGCTATATCACCAAAAACTGCAAAAGAGCTTGGGGTTCAAAATAATGACATGATTGAAATAAATATTGATGACAGAAAAGTTAAAGTACCTGTTATTGAGCAACCCGGTATGGCAGACAATGTTGTTGTAACTGAATTGGGTTATGGTAGAATTGCAGCCGGTGAAGTTGGTACTAATGTAGGATTTAATGCAAATGTTTTAATGACATTAGCCGGAGGTATCTCCCAATGGATTTACACAGGAGCCAAAGTTACAAAAACCGGAGAAACATATAAGGTATTTTCTTCGCAGGAACATCATCCTGTTGATGAAGATTTCGTTAAAGATTTTCATTTCAAACGTGATATTATCAGAGAAGGTACTTTAGATGAATATAAAAAGGATAAAAAATTCCTAAAACATCACGAAGAAAAAATTGAGAGTATTCAGCCGGAAAGAGAGTACAAAGGGCTTAAATGGGCTATGGCTATTGACCTTAATAAATGTATATCATGTACGAACTGCATTACTGCCTGCAATGTTGAAAACAATGTTCCTGTTGTCGGCAAAGAACAATTTGGTAAAGGAAGGGAAATGCAGTGGATAAGAATGGACAGGTATTACAGCGGAACACCGGATGAACCAAAGGTTAGTACTCAGCCAATGCTTTGTCAGCATTGCGACCATGCTCCTTGCGAGAATGTCTGTCCGGTTGTTGCAACTAATCACAGCGATGACGGATTAAACCAGATGGTATATAACCGGTGTGTCGGCACAAGGTACTGTGCAAATAACTGTCCATATAAAGTCAGGAGATTTAATTTCTTTAATTTCAGAGACAGGTTTGCTGACGGATTTCAAAAGAAGGATTCATTGTCATTGATGCACAATCCTGAAGTTACAGTCCGTTCAAGAGGTGTAATGGAAAAATGTACATTCTGCATTCAAAGAATTACCGAAGCCCGACAGGAAGCCACTAAAGCAGGCAGGGAATTAATAGGTGATGACGTAAAAACTGCATGTCAGGTAGCTTGCCCTGCAGATGCTATAAAATTCGGTGATATGAATGATGAAAAATCTGAAGTTTCGAAATTGAGAAAGCATGACTTGGGTTATCATATTTTGGAATTATTGAATGTCGTACCCAATGTTACATATTTAGCAAAATTAAGAAATATACATACGGAGGATATATAAGTGAGAGATTATTCGATTGAACCCTCTGTCGTTCAGGGAAAACCAACATTCCGCCAAATAGATGAGCTTATCGGTGCTCCGCTGGAGAAACTGCCCGATAAGAAGTTTTATTTTGCAATCAGCATCACGGGAACAATGTTCCTGATTGGAATTATTTGCTGGGGGTTATCTTTTTACTATGGAACGGGTATGTGGGGAAATAATAATCCTGTCGGTTGGGGATTCCCCATAGTTAACTTTGTTTTCTGGGTTGGAATAGGTCACGCAGGAACTCTAATATCAGCAATACTATTTCTTTTCAGGCAAAGATGGAGAAATGGAATAGCAAGATTTGCTGAGGGAATGACAATTTTTGCAGTAATGACTGCAGGTATTTTTCCTCTTTTTCATACAGGAAGACCATGGCTGGCTCATTACCTTTTCCCTTTACCGAATGACCATTCATTGTGGGTAAATTTTACATCCCCCCTGCTTTGGGACGTTTTTGCTATATCAACATATTTCATCGTATCATTTATATTCTGGTATATAGGATTAATTCCTGATTTTGCAAATCTCCGGGACAGGACTAAAAATAAAGTCAAGAAAGTGATTTATTCAATTACCAGTTTTGGGTGGAGGGCATCAAACAGACACTGGCAACATTATGAAATGGTTTATCTTATTCTTGCAGGTTTCGCCACTCCATTAGTTTTATCTGTTCATACTATAGTAAGTTTTGACTTCGCCGTATCAATAATCCCAGGTTGGCACACAACAATATTTCCTCCTTACTTTGTTGCAGGTGCCGTATTTTCCGGATTTGCAATGGTTCAAAATGTACTGATTTTTGTTAGAAAAATCTTTAATTATGAGAATCTAATAACTATAGATATACTTGAAAAAATGAATAAGATAATAATTCTGACAGGTTCTATGGTTGGTTATGCTTATGCAATGGAATTTTTCATTGCATGGTATAGTGGAAATGAAGCAGAATCATTTGTATTCTTAAACAGGGCTCTCGGAGATTATGCCTGGGCTTACTGGATTATGGTATCTTGTAATGTTATATTTCCTCAGTTATTCTGGATTAAACGGATAAGAAGACATATACCGGCAATGCTAATGATTGGTATATTGGTTAATGTTGGTATGTGGTTCGAAAGATTTGTGATAACTGTTACATCCTTATCAAGAGATTTTCTTCCATCCAGCTGGGCATATTATAAACCAACATTAATAGATGGTGGAATTCTGATTGGAAGCTTTGGTATGTTTTTCACATTACTGTTGCTGTTTACTAAATCACTTCCTGTAATTTCAATAGCAGAAATTAAGTCAGTTATTGACGGTGCACAGCCAACACATCATCATAAGGAGACAGAACATGGAAAATAAGAAAATATATTCTGTTGTCGGCTTGTTCGATACTGCTGATGAGATTATAAATGCATCCGAAAAGGTTGTTGAGAGCGGATATAAAAAATTTGACACGAACACACCTTTCCCTGTTCACGGATTGAATAATGCGATGAAGTTGAAACCTTCACCTATGGGTTACTTTGCATTAGTTTTTGGCTTAACAGGTACAGCTGTTGCATTATTGTTATTAACATTTACAATGGTTATAGATTATCCGCTGAACATTGGAGGAAAGCCGGATTTTTCATTACCGGCATTTATTCCTGTTACATTTGAAATAACAGTCCTTATGGCTTCCATCGGAACAGTTTTAGCATTATTATTTGTATTATTCAAGATGCCCCATAATGCACATCCACTTCACGATACAAATTATATGAGAAGATGTACTTCTGACAAATTCGGAGTTTGCCTTGAAGCTGATGATGAGAAATTCAATGAAAATGATGCAAAGAATTTTCTTGAATGTATCGGTGCAAAAGATATTGAAACAATTTATATTCAAGTGGAAGAAGTTCCTCCGATATTTACAAAATTGTTTATTGTTTTTTTAGTATTTTCAATAGTCTCGGTTTCAGGTGCAACATATTTTGTAACAAATAAGCTGATGTTTATGCAACCATTTAATTGGATGATGGACCAGGACAGAGTGGATGTTGAAAGCCCTTCAACTTTCTTTCAAGATGGTTTCTCAATGAGGAATAAAGTAGATGGGACAGTCCCACGTGGTTTCATGCCTGAAGAATTCAAGGACACTCCCGATTCTGCAGGAAAGTATTTGCAAAATCCATTAGAATATAATGAAAAGAATATTGCTCTTGGAAAAAGAAAATTCCTGACATATTGCAGTCCCTGTCATGGCAACTATGCTAAAGGGGATAGCAGGTTAAAAGATAATTTCCCACTGCCGCCGACATTACATTCGAAAAAAGTCAGAGAATGGACAGATGGAAGGATTTATCATGTCGTAACATTCGGGCAGGGAGTTATGCCTTCATATGCAAAACAGATAACACGTGAAGAAAGATGGGCGATTATTCAATATATTAGAACTTTACAAAGAGCATTAAATCCGGTAGAGGAGGACTTCAATGGAGCAAAGTAATTATAATTATATAAAAGTTGATTTGCCTGCCAAATTCGGCAGGATAGGTTTTTCTGCACTAATAATAGGTATTGTTGCAGGAGTACTTGCATTTCTTTTTGAACCGGTAAGAGCTTCTTTCAACAGCTTGCTTTTATTTGTGTATCTGATGGGATTAGGGATGTGTTCTTTGTTTCTTGTTGCCCTCGAGTATTTGACTGATGCAGTATGGAGTGTGGCTTTCAGAAGGATTTCTGAATTTCTTACACCACTGATTTTCATTGCTCCGATATTTGCAATTCCTGTTCTTTTTAATATGCACGATGTTTTTCACTGGAGCCATGAGGAAATAGTATCAACAGATAAGATTTTACAAGGCAAGTCACCTTATCTTAATATGTCATTTTTCCTGATTAGATTCTTTGCGATTATTGGCATAATGACATTGTTCTTCTATCTGATAATAAGGAACTCAGGTAAACAGGATTCTAATCCTGACCAGAAATATACAAGGGTAAATGTCAGATTAGCCGCCATATTAATTCCATTTTTTGGAATTTCAATTACATTGATTTCAATTGATTGGTTGATGAGTCTGGAACCACATTGGTTTTCGACAATTTTTGGAATCTATTATTTTGCCGGAAGTTTGTTAGCTTCATTTGCAGTGCTAACCATTTTTGCAGTCACGTTGAAAGAATGGAAAATTCTGCCTGATTTTCTTGGCAGGGACCACTACTATAATCTCGGTGCGTTTATGTTTGCCTTTTTGAATTTTTGGGCATACATTGCTTTCAGCCAGTTGCTATTAATTTGGTATGCGAATGTTCCTGAAGAAACTTTCTGGTTCAAGGAAAAATTTGTTGGTACATGGGGCTATTTTTCAATTGGATTAATATTCGTTCAATTTCTTATTCCTTATGCGGCATTGGTTTCTCAACCATCAAAGAGCAATTTTAAAAGATTGAAGATAATGGCAATTTGGATAATATTTGCACATTTTTATGACCTTTACTGGCTGGTAATGACTACTTATGATAAATCAGGAGTTTTCTTTGGATGGATTGAAATTGGATTTATACTTTTAGGAATTGGTACTGTAATGGTAATGTTTAAAATAGTATATTCAAAACGAAATATTATTCCTGTCGGAGACCCGAAGTTGAACAGGTGTATTAATTTTCACATTTAGTAAAATTATTTTTTATGGAAATGAATAATGGATAAAAAAGAAATAATAAATAAAATTAAACTAAGCCCACTGCAATTTTTGTTTTTAATTGCAGGTATAATCTGGGTTATTGTACTTGCCGGAACAGTATATAACTTTCCGGATATACCCAAGACAGCCAAAGATGAGGTTCGCAGGGTAATCTATCAAGACACTGTAACAATAGCTGACCTTGATTATAACAAAGGTAAGATGATTCCCGGAGTTCAGATATCTGAAGTATTGGCACCAAATGAAAAATTATTATCTATGGGTGAAGCATCTTTCAAATCATCTTGTGCATCTTGTCATGGTGAGAAAGGTCTGGGGGATGGTGCCGGAGGTGCAATGCTTAATCCAAAACCAAGAAATTTTCATCAAAAAGACGGATGGAAAAACGGGAGAGAAATTACCGGGATGTTTAAGACACTACAGGAAGGTATTGCCGGTTCAGGAATGAATGCTTACGAATTTCTGCCGGTCGAGGAATTATTTGCAATTATTTATTATATTCGTTCATTGACTAATGACTTCCCCACTGTTTCAACCGAGGAGTTAAAAGCTATTGATGACATATATGACATAACAAGAGATAAAAAAGGTGGAGCTCAAATACCTGTTTCTGTTGCTGAAGAGAAAGTAATCAAAGGGCATCAGACAAACATTGATAAAATTTTGTATCAGATGGAGAAGTCGGGAAACAAGTCTTATATACTTTTTGACAAAATTACTATTGATAAACGAAAAGCAGTGCAAACGCTTGCGGTAAACAAAGAGTGGCAAACGAATATTAACAGTTTCGTAAATATTATTACAGGCAACTTAAATACAAATGGTTTCAGAGCTGATGTTACACGACTTTCTTCTGCACAGATAGATGAATTGCAGGAATTTTTGAAGATGGTGATTATATGATTGAATCCTTAACAATTCTTGAAATTTGTTAAGAACTTTTTTTTAGGATTCACTTCAATTTTTCCTCTTCCCTTTCTCCGATTAAATCATTACTTTTGTAAATATCATTTTTTATTATTGTATTGTTTTTATGGCTGAGAAATTTGTTGATACAAAAGAGCAGTTGCTTGCACAAAGTTATGACAGGCATTTGTCTGTTAATGCGAATGCAGGCTCAGGGAAAACCACCGTTCTTCAAAAACGATTTGTAGCTTTGTTACTTGATAATAATCTGAAAGTCGAACCACGGGAACTTGTGGCTATTACATTTACCCGAAAAGCCGCGGCTGAAATATTCGCAAAAATTGCTAAAGCTATTGAGGAAATATTGCAGGATTCAAGTTTAAAAAAACCTCAGCTTGCCCAATTAATAAGGATACGTGAACGTTTAAATTCAGCACATATATCAACTATTCATAGTTTTTGTTCTTCTATTATTCGGGATTTTCCGGTAGAATCAGGCGTACTACCCAATTTCAGCGAACTTAGTGAAGCCGAGAAAATAAATATTATAAATGAAGCAATCACTGATACTTTAACAGATTATCTAACAGCCGATGATGACAATACCGAAAAACTTAAAACATTGATATCTGCTTTCGGGAAACGGAAAATGGAGTTAATGATAAGAAACGTTCTAAATAAACGAGATGTGTTTCCAAAAATTGAAGCTTTATACCAAAAATATAGTGATGAGGAAATTAGTCAAATAGCATTAAATGAGTTTTTTAATTTTCTTGAATTGAATTACTTTGATTCAATTTCAACAGTAAATCAAATATTTGAACAATTAAAAAATTTGGAATTAACAATCCAGCAATTATCATCAATCACCTCATTTATTAATATTCTAAGTACTGTAATCCAACTGCTGAAGGATAAACCAAGTAATCCAGATTTATCTTTCAATTTGAACATAAAAACAATATTTGAAGAATTGAATAAAAGCAAGGTATTAACGAAAGATTATACTTTACAAAGCCCAACTTTTAAAAAGATTATTGGTGACGATTTAGTAAAATATAATTCTCAGTTATCGAATCTAAAAGAATTGATTGAGGTTTTATCATGTCTTGATGATATAAAAAATCAGAAAGAATTTATCTCCTTTTCACGTTTCTTGTTTGAGTTATCAAAACAAGTCGAAGATACAATTGAATACAAAAAACAAGAAGCAGGAGGTCTGGACTTCGATGATATACTAATCAAAGCAGAAAAGATGCTTGCAAACAAAGATATCGCAGAAAAAATTAGCAACAGGTTCCGATTTATCATGGTGGACGAGTTTCAGGATACAAATGAAATTCAGTACAATATTATAAAATCTCTTGTTCCTCAATTAACAGATGATTCATTCAATAATAGTCTAAATCTCTTTATTGTTGGAGACCCAAAGCAAAGTATTTATGGATTCAGAAATGCCGATGTAAGAGTTTTTAAAAAAGCTACTGAAGATATTAAGGAATGTAATCAGAAATTAATTCAGGATAATCTTCTATCAAAAGAAATCAAATCAACGAAAGAGTTATTAAAAGTTAAAAATGATGAAGAGTCATTCGGCGAGTTGGGTTTAACAGTATCGTTTCGTCATTTACCGGTGATTACTGCTTTCACAAATATCGTTTGTAGAAAAATTATGAATCACAGAGAATCTGAATTTGATGTTGAATATTCTGATTTGATTTGTTCAAAGAAGATACCTGAATTGAAGGATTTCATTTTAAAATACGCAGACGATAGACAGCAGACCGCAGACAGAAATTTGGACGAGGAGTTGTTTGGTTCTATAAAATTCATTATTAGCGAGAAGACTGAAAAAGGCAGGGAAGACGAGAAAGTCTCAGAATCTGAATTGCTTGCATGTCATGTTCAAAATTTAATGATAAATTCTCAATATAAATATTCCGATATAGCTGTCTTATCGAGTACAAGAGCAAGATTTAAAGAACTTTCAAATGCTTTTCAGAAATATAATATTCCTTATATACTCCACTCAGGAAAGGGATTTTACAAGGCACAGGAAGTTATTGATATGATTTCAATATTGAAGTTCCTTCACAATCCAGCCGATGATTTAGCACTAACTTCTGCTTTACGTTCACCATATTTTGGAATCAGCGATGCACAGACAATTTTTATAACTGCATCTCCTCAAAAAAATATATTCGATAAACTTGAATATTTAACAGAAAATAATGCGAATATTGATTTAGTGATTTCTAGAGCTTGTGAAATTTTGAAAAAATTGCTTTCGTATTCAACAAAACTTGGAATTTCACATCTTATTTCGCAAACAATAGAGATGTGCGGTTGGCATGGAACATCAGCGGCTTCTTCAGGGAGAGCACAGGTAACTGCAAATTTAATGAAACTTAAACAATATGCATCTGATTTTGAGAAAAGAGGGTTTAAAACTTTATTCGATTTTGTTGAAGAAATGAATCTTATAACAAAAGCAGATGTTTCTGAAGGAGAAGCAGCTTATATTACTGATGACAATGCCATAAATATGATGACAATCCATGCGGCAAAGGGATTGGAGTTCCCTGTTGTTGCTCTGTTCAACACAAACAGCGGAGGTAACAATAAAGCTGATTTTTTTATAGATGAGGGACTGGGATTAGCTTTTAGATCTCCTTACTATAATGAGGATTTGCAAATTTTCCAGCAAATTGAAACACCTCTTTATTCCATAGCAAAAAATAAAAATATTTTCAGGGAAAAGGCAGAATTAAAAAGATTACTTTATGTTGCTCTGACCCGGGCAAAGGAGCATTTGATTATTACAGCAGATCTGAATAAATCAATAAATAAAAGTTCACTATTTCATTTAATTATGGAGGGAATGTCAGTAGAAATGACATTCTTGGAAAATGATGCTCGTGTTTATTCTGACGAACTGACAACTTACAGTGAAGGAAATATTGATATTCAGAATATTTACTTCCAAGTTGACATAATTAATGATATTGATATAATACCCACAACGGCTTCAATAAATTCAGACGTTATATCCTTCCCTGAAATTCTTATGGAGGACATAAAATCTGAAATATCGAATGATATGTTTTCAGCTTCAAGAATCATCAAATTTAAAAATGATAAAGAGACATATTTCAGTCGGTATCTATTGGGATTTGATGATAATTTCATACTTCGGCAAGCTCAGGATGAGACTGACCGGCTATCTTTGGAAAATTCGAAATTGACTTTAGATGAAGATATACCTCAGAAATCACTTGATGAAATAAATTATGACATTAATATTTCAAGTGCTGAAGAAGGTACGATTATTCACTATTTGATGGAGAATATTCATTCTTGGTATGTCAGTGGTAATGTTGACAGTCAAAGTCTAATTAATCTTATAGATGAAGCATCTTTAATTATCCATAAGAAAGTAAACTCAAAATTAAGAGATAAAATTATCAGAGAAATATCAAATGTAGTTAAAACTGTTATAATCAAAAGTAATATTCATGATATTTTCATTTCAAAGCATGAAGCGGAATTTAATATACCGGTCCTAAATGATTTCTTGAACGCAAAAATTGATTTGCTCTTTGAAAACGATTCTGTTTATGAGGTTTGGGATTGGAAAAGCAATGAAGCGAAAAGCAGAGATGATATGATTCAATTAGCCATGCATTACGATTTTCAAATGAAAGTTTATGCATATTTAATAATGCTTTTACAACCTCAATATGATACTTTCAAAGCAAGGCTATTGTTTACTAAGTTAGCAAGACCCGGAGCAAATGATGAGGACTGGACTTATGTATTTCAATGGACTAAAGCAGAATTACAAAACTTTAAATCTGAATTAGAAGGCTATATTCTTCAAATAAAAAGTGTATAACTAATTTCCGTTTTTTTCCTGGCATATATAAGAATCGTGCTCAATATTTCTTATTAAGTCCCGCATTTTAAAATAACGCCAAATGCCAAGAAAGATAGTAATAATTGCTGAGGGCATGAAAATCCAGCCAATCACAATAATCCAGTATGCATCGAAAAACTTAACAAAGGACAACCCGGCAATGAATAAAGTAATAGCTGTTCTTTGGTATGACAAGAATGTTCTTTCATTAGCCAGAATAGACCTTGCCGCAGCTAATTGGTCGTTCAAAGGCAATTCTTTCTGAATGAATTTTTGATATAAATTTTTCTGAAATTCCATTGTAATCCAAGTTATAAAACAAAACCAAAACTTAGACGAAACTGAAAATATATATTTTACAAATCAAGAATATGGCCATTTTCTTTTAACCATGTTTCATAAATCAAATAGTTCGGCAAAATGCGTGCAACACGTTTCCAAAATTTATCAGAATGATTCATCTCAATTAAATGTGCTAATTCATGAACAATAACGTAATCAACAACCTGTTTAGGTGCGAGTACCAATCTCCATGTAAAATTCAAATTCTTATTGTTACTGCAACTTCCCCAACGAGTATTAGCACCTGTAATATTAATTCTATTAAATTGAACATTCATTATTTCAGAAAAATGAGTTGCTCTTCTGTGGATGTATTTATAAGCCTGATTCTTATACCAGTAAATCAATAAGCTCTTCGCAGACTTTTGGTACTGTGAATTAATAAACAATAAATCTCCGGAGGTTGAAAAAGCAAATTTATGATTTTCCTTTATTATCAAAGTATAATTTTTGCCGAGGCATTCAAATGTTTCCCCGGAAATATAATGACGCTTTTTCTTTTGTGCTACCTTTTGTGATATTTCCTTCTTCTTTCTTTTAATCCAATCATATTTTTCATTCAATAACTTTTTGATTTCCCCATTACTCGACCGTAAAGGAGCTCTGACAGTCAGTAATCCTTTTGGATTAATTTCAATTGAGAATGTTCTGCGTTTACTCCGAACGATTCTATCTACCCTAACTTCTTCCATATATATGTGTAAAATTTATGCTGAGTTTAATAATAAGCTTTATATTTTTTTTCCTTTTTTAGCTTTCTTTTGCATTTCGTTTAAAATTTTTATAGCTTCAATCGGAGTAATATTGTTTAAATCAAGATTTAAAATCTGTTCCCTCAAAGCATCATCACGAAATTCAAAAATTGACATTTGTTCAGGGACATATCTTTGTCCTGTTTCGCTTTTAATGTTTTGTGTTTGAGGTCTCAATTGTCCATTATCCGATTCAAATGAACGCATAATTATATTTGCTCTGTCTGTAACTTCTTCAGGCATTCCAGCCATTTGAGCTACATGTATTCCAAAAGAGTGGTCACTCGCCCCGGGTAATACCTTGTGAGTAAAAATAATCGTTTCACCTGCTTCAATAACTTCTACCTTGTAATTAACTATTTTTTCAAATCGCTGAGCCAAATCATTTAACTCATGATAATGGGTTGCAAACAGTGTTTTTGCTCCTAAAACATTATGAATAAACTCTGTAATAGCCCATGCTATTGAAATACCGTCATAAGTTGCAGTACCTCTGCCGACTTCGTCAAGTAAAATCAGACTTTGAGCAGTTGCATTGTTCATTATATTTGCGGCTTCCTGCATTTCAACCAAGAAAGTACTCTCACCGGAACTTATATTATCCTGAGCCCCAACGCGTGTGAAAATTCTATCAACAATTCCAAATTTTGCTACTTTTGCAGGTACAAATGAACCTATTTGTCCTAATAAAACAATCAATCCTACCTGACGCAGATAACAGGATTTTCCTGACATATTAGGTCCTGTTAATATATGTATCTGTTCTTGTTGTAATTCGAGTTTTGTATTATTGGGCGTATAGTTATCACCTAAGGGCAGAAGTCTTTCAACAACAGGATGCCTGCCCTCAATTATATCAATTTGCGTGGAATCATCAATTTCGGGTTTACAATAATTATATTCAACAGCACATTCGGCGAAGCTTTGCAGACAATCCACTGCGGCAATAGCAACTGCATTTTTCTGAATTATTTCAGTAAAACCCGCAACTTGTAACCTTAGGTCAGCAAACAGAATACTTTCAAGTTCAACAATTTTAGCTTCAGCATTCAGGATTTTATCTTCGATTTCTTTTAATTCAGGAGTAATATACCTTTCTGCATTTGTTAATGTCTGTTTTCGTTGATAAGATTCCGGGATTTTATGATTATGAACTTTAGTGATTTCAATATAGTAACCAAATACAGAATTAAAACCCACTTTCAAAGAATTTATACCTGACCTTTCCCGTTCAGTCTCCTGATAGCTTGACACCCAATTTTTACCGGAATATTTTGCATCTATATATGAATCAAGTTCTGATGAATATCCGGTTCTGAAAATATTTCCAATACCCATTTGAACTGATGGTTCATCAATTATTGCTTCATTAATTATAGAAACAAGTTCTTCCATTGGCTCAAGTTTGTTCATGATACTTTTTAAGGCATCGCTAATTGACTCAGAATTCTTTAACGACATTTCCTTTAGAAAACTGATAATCAATGGTATCTTTTTTAAACTCAACTTTAAGGACACAATATCTCTTGGGTTAGCTCTTCCTGTGCAAATTTTTGATATTAATCTTTCCAGATCACCTATTTCTGATAGTTCCTTTCGTAAATACTGATGGTGAGATTTGTCATTAACAAGTGCATCAACAATAGATAATCTTGTATTTATTGGCTTTAAGCTTTTGAGCGGGTGCAACAGCCATTGCTTAAAAAGTCTGCCACCCATAGCTGTTTGGGTTTTGTCAAGTATTGAAATCAGTGTTCCTTCCTTTGAACTGTCACTCATTGAAAATGTGATTTCAAGATTCCTTTTAGTTGCAAAATCCAAAATCATATAATCGGAATACTGGTATATACTTATACATTTTAAATGCGCAGTTTGCCCTGCCTGAGTTTCATTAATATAATGAAGAACTGCACCTGCGGCAGATAGCCCTGCAGTGTAATTCTCAATGCCAAATCCTTTTAGACCTTTTGTCTTAAAATGCCCGAGTAAGGATTCTTTGCCAAATTCTTTTTCAAAAATCCAGTGTTCGAGTTTCGTAATCAGTGGTTTAAAAGATAATGTCCTAAATACATCAATTAGTTCTGTTTTCTGATTTTTACTAATTACAATTTCACTTGGAGTAATTGTTTCCAGCACTTCTGATAATTTGTTAAAATCCAATTCGCAAATTAAATATTCAGCAGTAGAAATATCTAAAAATGAGAGCCCTGCAATCAGTTTCCCTTTTTCCTGTAATAAGAAAACACCGGCAACAAAATTATTTCGTTTTGTTTCAAGAAGCTTATCATAAAGAGCAACACCCGGTGTAACAACTTCAGTAACACCGCGGCGCACAATTCCACTGGATGCTTTGGGGTCTTCAAGCTGGTCGCAGACGGCAACACGATACCCGGCTTTAACGAGCTTCGGCAGATATGCATCGAGCTGATGATGAGGGAAACCGGCTAATGGGCAATCTCCTGCCGCACCATTATTCCTCTTTGTTAATGTTATTCCGCAAACTTTAGCTGTAGTAACGGCATCATCATTGAAAGTCTCAAAAAAATCACCTAATCGGAATAATAAAATAGTATCGGGAAATTTTGCTTTAATTTGCCCGTACTGTTTCATCAGCGGTGTTGTTTTTTCTTTCATATTCTAATTAATATTTGCTTTTTACAAACTTAAATTTACAAATTAAATATGGAATTAAAAATAAGAATTATTAATTTTACAAAAAATTTTTATGTTAATTCATTAATTTACTTTTTATGAAAATAACTTGATGCAAATCAAGCCAAACTTAGTAAAATATATTTGTGGATTATTAGTCAATTATCAAAAATGTTTAATTTAAGGTGTACAAAATGCAGACTTTAGTTTCAAATTTAACTGTAGATGAATTCAAGGACTTGATAGAAACCAGTGTTGCTAAGAAAATCTC
>CAZEHW010000058.1:0-17011 GCA_964511865.1 uncultured Hyphomicrobiales bacterium
GGGAGTGTCCCGGTATATGTTGAATCCTCTGCATGTTTCTTTGAATCGAAATTCAAATGTCTTGCTTCTCCCGTAACGCAACTATGTGTGTTGAATCTGAGTAATTCTTTTGCTTCAACTAAATACTTTGAATCAATTAATTTTCTTCCAAGAAATCTATCATAATTAAATTTTATATTCGAATCACTTTTATCAAGCACTATCTGAAAATCAGCAGATATATATCCATCATCTGCAGGAGTCATTTTATCAGGGTCAAAAGGTGTTGATGCAGGTCGTATAATGTATGCAGGAGATTGCCCTGGAATACTAATATTCCCTATCAACTGCCAGTCAACAAAATAAATTATTACTTTTGTGCTGTCCGGTGTCCTGTAAAAAAACACCTTACCTCTGTCCCTCGGGACTGTATCTTTAGCGTTCCATTGCGATAAATAACCGTCTCCCCAAAAAGGAGAAATAACAGGTAAATTCGACGTGTTGTCCATCAATATATCTGCAGGATTAGACTCCGGGTTTATACTCAATAAAGTCGCCATCTGCCAGCCCCAGTCATCCTTGACATAATCAGTTGTACCGTCAGTTTTAACAAGTCTTGAGCGGATAAACCAGTCCATGCTTTCAGTGTTGTAGCAATTCGGGGTTGTGTAATTATTTGAAACAACCTTCCTTTGAGGCGGAGTTGAGTTGTCATAAAAATACCTTGCATTCGAAAGCATTATTGCACCATTCGAAAGCACATAGAAGCTGTCGTAGGTCAATCCGTTATATTCAAATTCAAAACCGATAGGAATTGGTCCTGCGTAAACATCATCAACGGAATCTTTATTATCCGGAAAGTTTTTATGTCGGAAGTACCTATAACCGTCATTCTTTCTTTCGGGAGCTTCGTACCATGATTGAGGATGTTGGTAGGGACCTGATATTATTCTTTTCCAGTTCTGGCTGTCCTCTGTTGTATCAATGAATATATAATCCGGTTTCCACGGCTTTTCTGCCGCATCATAGCTATTCACAAAGTAATAACCTGTAGAAATAGCCGCCTGTGTTTTAAAATTCTCGAGTGGCTCTCCGCTTTTCTCAAAGGGATAAGGATAGCTTGTCTGCCAGGGACCGAAGTCGCTTGACTCGAATAGCTGGCTTTTCTTTTGGGTTAACTCATTTTTCCCCTTTTCCTGCGATATTGCAGAAAAGACAAAAAGAGTAATTATCAATAAAGTAATAATTATATTTTTCATAACATCACCCTCCTTTTTGTTACACAATCATTATAGGGCAATTGACATTAAACACCACACACATGCCTTATATCTAACACAAATGTAGTATAATTTTATCTAAATAAAAAAAATATTCTATCAACAGCATTTATTATGCTATCAACAGCTTATTTTATACTATAAACAGCAAACGTAAACTAATTTATAATAATAAATTTTTCAGTCCAGATATATCCAAGATTACTCAGAATAATGTAATACATCCCGGAAGGAAATCTGCTGACATCTATATTCAAATCAATTTTTTCATTATTGCATTCGATATTATCGTTGTAGATTTCTACTCCTTCGATAGTGAAGAGTTTGAGACTGATGGGAGATTGATTCAATTCATCTGAAGTTTCATTTGTTTCAAGATTTTTTATACTTAGTATTAACGAACCGTTACTTACCGGATTTTGTGTTACAAGAACTACCGGCGGATTAATATATTTCAACTTAAAATCGGCTAATGGCAAACACACTTCCAATAGTTTTAAAGAACCGTCAATAAGGGTTAAATCAATCTGCTCTGAAGTTATTGGTTCAAATTGTTCTATCAACACAGGAGTTTCTATTGGATTGGATAAATAAACAGTTCCCTGTATCCAAAGTATATCGCCTGCATTATTCAACATCAATTCCGCAAAAGATGAATCTATCTTTCCGCTGATAACACCATCGTGATAAGAGAATGGTACTGTTATTCTGCTTTTGTCTCTTGTTTCAACAAACGTTGCAGTAGGGTAGAACAAATATGGGTCAAAAGAAAATCTGTAATTTATTCCTGCCTGTTTTAAAAATGGTATCGAATTGCTGAGATTTGCAATCATAGTTATCTTTTGTCCCGGCTTTGCTGAATAGTCTCCTATTTGTAAAGTTGCTTGGTATATCTCTTCAGGTACTCTTGCTGTCAGGTTAATAAAAGCACTATCCGTACAAATGGATTCTTCGAATATTTTAACGGTTGATTGGTAATCACCCTGAACCGGAGCACTAAAGCTGACCGGTATTGACAAAGTATCACCGGGTTTAAATCTTATCGGATATACTAAATTTGTGGGCAAACTGAAATTTATATCGTCCGGAGTTAATTCAATTGAGATAATGTTTTTATTATATTCAGATTTATTTTCAATCTTAAAATATTTGGTGGATACAAAATCTGCCCATATTTCTCCAAAATCTATTGTTAGAGGAGTATAGTCAAGAAGATGATGATAAATATTTACCCTACAATCCAAAGTATCAATATAAGGACAGACCTGACTTTCCAATTGAACTTTTATATTATATGTTCCTGTTGCAAAATCGGGTGGATTGATTGTAACTCTTATTTCTGCGCTATCGTATGGTGGAACAATAATATAATCATCAGGTATCAGTACAAAGTTTCCGAAACCTGTCAGAGCAGAAATAGTAACAGAATCCTGAAGAGAAGCTGAGTTATGTAATTTTACGATAATTTCTTTCTGTGAATCACATTGTTCAACATCAGCAAAGTCAGCAGTCTTAGAGGATAATTTTGTATCTGTTTTGTAAAATTCTCCTGTGAGATACAAATACTTGGTAATATTTTTCGCAGTACTTGTCGTCATCGAAATTGTCGCAGAATGTTGTCCTTCAATTGAAGCGTCAAATTCAATATAAAGCGGAATAGAATCATTATCCTCAATTGTAAAAGGTACCTGTATCTGATTTAAAATTGTATATGGCGTACCTGCCGGATTAATATCAAATTGAATGATTGTGTCGGCAAACGATGCTGTATTTCTTACCCAAATAGTATCAAGTTTCCAACCTGTGCTACAGTGAAATTTTCCAAAGTTAATTGTATCCTGACTGAATTCAAGCCGTGTACTATAGCTTTGCAAATGTAACGGAATACATTTAGTAGTTGGGCAATTACCTCCTGCACCAAAGCATAAATATCCATCGTAAATTGTATCTGAAGTGCATAAAAATGTAACATCGAAATCCATATTTCCATTATAAGCGATATACTGAGTTAAAGGCGGGTCAACGGCTAATTGAATATTATCAGCTACAGAACCCAATTCAATTTTTTCAACTATGAAATCCTCTGTACCGATTGACTTAACATTAAATCTTGCTTTAAATGGATTATTGGATTGGAATGTTGCTGAATATGTTTGTGGGTCTGTATCTAAAATAACGCTTATTCCAATTCCGATAACAATAACTCGGACAGTATCATCACAAGGGAGATAGATAATTAAAATAGTATCTTGAAATTTACCTATTCTTTTTGGGGTGAATACCAAATTACAGCGTGAAGAGTCACCCGCTGGAACGTAAATTGGATATTTTGTTGTATTAAAAGAAATCTGATAATTTAGAGTATCAATTATTGTTTCTTTCAATGTTATATCAAAATCCCCCTCATTTACAATCCAAAAATTTATTAACTTCGAATCTTCCAAACAAACTTTTCCAAAATCAATGATTGTATCTCGTGTAACTATTTCGGATGATTCTACTGTTGCTGATAAAGCAATATGATATGGATTTTTTTCTCCATTGGCAAATGTCTGGTCATTATTGATTAACTGCAAGGTTGCATTGCATTCTTTTCCAGCTTGTTTTTTGAAATTAAGAATAATTGATTCAGATGTATTCGGGGCAATTATTACGGGAAGCTTTTTCCCATAAGCCCACCCTAAAATTGAATAGCTTGTATTTGGTTCAAGTATTTTATTGTCACTAATTATTAAATCACTGTTGCCTGTGTTGAATATTGGTATTGTATCATAACCGTTATCTTCGCATTTCAATGTTATTGATGATGAATACCCCGCAGTTATTATAGGAGACACTCCATATGCCAAAACCGTAACAAAAGTATCTGCAGGGCAAGGGTCAAAAGTACATCTGAATCGGGTTGAAATCCATCCAGTATCTAACGGGTTGACACTAAATACAGATTGAATTCCTCCTGTTGGTACCCTCATAGGAAGGTCGGCTCTGCTTTCTATTCTGTTACTGCCTTCGATGGGTCTGATATCAACTATACTCTCCCTGTCGGTAGCGGCTCTCCATTGAATTCCATAAACATTATCATTTCCGCAATATGCCGGATTGATTGTAAGTAAAGTGTCATCAGGAGCCACAGTCTTTGCTACTCCGTAACCTGATAAATTAATATTTAAAACAGTTCCAAATCCAAAATTTACTTGAATACTCGCTGTTTTGGGTCCAACTGTTTTTGGAGAAAATTTGATATTCAGACGAATTGTTTCACATGAATTGATATTGAAACTTGTACCGGGCGAGACAATTGAAAATTCATTATTCGGGTCATTCAAAATACTTACATTCACAAAGTCAGAATTGAAATTAATATTATCTAGTAAAACAAAATCAATGCTGTCACCGGGTATGCAAATTTCATCAAAATTTATTAAATTTTTACTTGCTGTTTGTAATGGTGTAGCTAACCGGTAAACTCCTTCACCGACAATCCAACCGTTATTGCTTGTGATAAACCATATATCATCCAGGTTTCCATTATCAAAACCACAGTTTCTTAAAACCCAATCCTGACCGCCATTTGTAGTATACCAAACATTTTGATTGTCACCGGCTACCCAACCTGTTTGTGAGCTTAATAAAAACGAACCGAACATTCGCACACCTGTATTTCGGCTATTCCAACTTGCTCCGAAGTCGGTAGAAAATCTCATACCTCCTCCTCCGTTTCCACCGGTACAGCCGGCTGAAGTAGGCACTAAAAATGAATTTCCGACTTTTGTAATTTCCTCCTGCCAATCGTTAGGTCCTGTGTTTGACATAGGCGACCATGTAACACCGCCATCTGTTGTTTCCCAAATCCAGCCACTGCTCGAAGCATAGCCTGAGCCGAACATACTGTAAACAATTAAATCTGTCAGTCCTGAATTAGGAAGGTTCCCAATAAATGAGGTCCAACTGTTTCCACCGTCGGTTGTTCTCCAAAACTCCTGATTCATTGAGCATCCTCCACCGATAACAAAGCCGTTATTATTATCTATAAAGTAACATCCCCATAGGGTAGTAGTAGCACTGGGTGGTGTAACTTCGAACCAGTTTGCTCCCCCGTCCGTTGATTTGAAGATTCCTTCCTGTCCTGATGTATAGCCAATATTTACAGATGGAAAGTGAATACCTTCTATGTGGTTGGCACCATTAATCGTTGAACCTGCCCATGTATTGCCTCCGTCTGTTGTTCTGATTACCATTCCTCCAAAACCGCAAACCCAGCCATAATTTGGATTGGAAGGTAAGAAGTAAACATCAAGCCAATAATTACTCAGATACGGTTGTGGTATTGACAATACTTTTTGCCACCTCTGAGCTTGAAGAACTCCGGTTGAAAAAATTATTAGTAATGTAAGTAAATATAGTATCTTTTTAATCTTCATAATTCAATTTGTAATTGTTTGCACATTTCCTAACCAAAAAATTACTGAAACCTCAACTGTCATACTTTTAACTAATAAATATAACAAATTATCTGCAAACTTATTGTAATTGTTAATACTAAATTCAATTAAAATACTAACAAAATTTAAATTTTCCGGTGAAAAGTAATATTCAAATCAAAATATTGAAGCAAATAATCGTTTTAAGCATGAGATTAAAATCTTTTAATATTTTTTGGTTTATTTTCAAGAAATTACGAAATTGTAATTTGTTATAAATTTAAAATTGAAAAAGTAAACTAAAATTTTTGTCATTATCTTGAAATTATCTGAAAGAAGTTTCGGGATGAGGATGAGTGACTATAATTCAATAAAGAAAATATTTAAAATATATAGATGAGGTAACTATGAATATTCTTTTTACTAATGGGAAGAAATTTTCGGTCTTATTGCTTTTGCTCTTTGGAATAGTGATTTCCTATAATGCAAAAGCGGCTTTTTTAGAAAATGTCCAGACAAGAATAACACAACCTGATGGAAGGGTTTTAGATTGTTATATCACCGGTGATGAATTTTTCAGGAGATTGCACGATAAAGACGGTTTTACGATAATCCAAAATCCGGAAACCGGATGGTATGTCTATGCCGTAAGATCAGCAGATAATTTGATTCCAACAACACACATTTTCGGTTTTGCGGATCCTTCTTCCTTTGGTTTAAGTCCAAGAGCTTTACCTTCACTGGATTGGGTCCAACAAAAAAGAACTCGTCATTACGGTCATGTTCCTAAACCTGAGAAGAAAAAAGGAGAGAGAACCCAAGTTAACAATACAGGAACAATACAGAATGTTGTTATCTATATCAGATTTGCAGACGATGCTGAATTTACTGATAATACCAGTACATATAACAATATGTTTAATAATGCATCAGGCAACTCGATGTATAACTATTTCAGGGAAGTTTCTTACAATACATTGAACATCACTAGTACATTTTATCCTGTTCCAAGCGGTAGTATTGTGAAATCTTATCAGGATAGTCACAATAAAAATTATTTCCAACCATATGATGAAGTTGATAACCCTTCCGGATACCAAGATGAATCCCAAAAGACTTCGAGAGAGCACAACTTGTTGAAGGATGCTGTCGATGCCACTAGTTCGGAGATACCCGGGGGATTAGCTATTGATAATGATAACGACGGTTATGTAGACAATGTATGTTTTATTATTAAAGGGAGTCAGGATGAATGGTCAGATTTGTTGTGGCCTCACCGTTGGGCTTTATATACAGTAACCGCAACAATCAATGGTAAAAGAGTATGGGATTATAATTTTCAACTTCAAAACTTCTTAATAACTTATGGAAATGGTGTACTTGCTCATGAAATGTTTCATACTTTAGGAGCACCGGATCTTTATCATTACAATCAGGATGGAAAGGATCCTGTTTGGAGATGGGATATCATGGCTTCTACAACCACCCCGCCTCAGCATATGGGGGCATATATGAAAAAAACATATGGAGGATGGATAGCTGATATACCTGAAATTACAGAAAATGGAAATTATACATTAAACCCTCTTACATCTTCTACAAACAATGCCTATAGGATACCATCACCAAATTCAACGACAGAATATTATGTTGTTGAGTACCGGCGTCAGTCAGGTACCTATGAAACTCCATTACCCGGTAGCGGCTTACTGGTTTACAGGATAAGACCTGCCCTTGAGGGAAATGCTGATGGACCACCCGATGAAGTTTATATTTACAGACAAAATGGGACAGTTTCAGACAGGGGAGATCCTTCGACTGCATTTTATAATTCATCTGTTGGAAGAACTGAGATTAACGACAATACAAATCCCGAAGGATTCCTAAGCGACGGTTCAAACGGAGGTTTAAGTATTTCAAACATTGGTGCCGCAGGTACTACAATCAGTTTCACAGTTGGTTCGGGAGCCGGAGTAACGCCTCCAAATCTTATTTATCCGGCATTCAATGCCTACGGGATTCCTGTGAATGTTACTTTAAGATGGAGTAGGGTTGACGGTGCAAATTCTTATACAGTTCAGGTTTCAAGAAATTCAGACTTTACAGATTTGGTATTTAATCAATCCGTCAATACCGATACAACTGTTACTGTTACACCAAATTTGAGCTTTGCTACAACATATTATTGGAGAGTTAATTCTGTTGGTGGTGAAACGAGTGATTGGGCTCCTTACAAATCATTTACTACTCAATTAACTGCACCCGTTTTGAATACTCCTGTAAATCATGAGTATGGGGTTTTGCTGGCTGATACATTGAAATGGCAGACTGTTGCTGATGCGAATAATTACAGTCTTGAAGTTTCTGCATTTGCAAACTTTTCACCTGCTATTATACAAGCATCTTCAATTGGAAACAATTATTATATAATATCTCAGGGAGTTTTACAAAATAATAAATTATACTACTGGCGGGTTAAGGCAATTAAGACATCTCCTTATAATGAGAGCGGCTGGTCGGAAGAAAGAGATTTTACTACAATTCTGGCTACACCTGTTTTGGTCACACCGAGACATGATTCATTAGGTACAGCTTTGAATGGCGTGTTAACATGGAATTCAGTGTCAGGCGCAACAGGTTATAATGTACGGCTTTCGGATGACCCGTCATTTGCATCCACAATTCTAAATCAAACAGGTGTTACAGGTACGACTTTACCTTTTTCCGGTTTGAGTTTTAATAAAAAATATTACTGGTCTGTTCAGGCGGCAAATTCAAATCAGACAAGTCTTTGGGCAACTTCATTCAGCTTTACCACAAATCTTGATGCACCTGATTTGGTCTCGCCAACAGACGGAGAGTTAAATGTAGAGCTTAATGCACCTCTAAGTTGGATGAGAGTTTCAGGAGCTAATACTTATCAGGTTCAGGTTGCAAGTGATACAAATATGTCACAAATAATTATTGACAATCCTTCTGTAAGTGATTCAAATTTAATTTGCACTGGATTGGGCTCAATAGTAAAATATACTTGGCGAGTCAAAGCAAAAAACAATGATGGCAGGCAAAGCGATTGGTCTGATAAATGGGATTTTACTACTAAGATAGGACCTCCTATTTTACCTTCTCCTCCCGATAGTTCAAAAGATGTTGAAGTTGATGGTATGTTGGTTTGGGGCTCAGTAAACGGTGCTTCAAAGTATCACTGCCGGCTTAGTAAATCACAAAATTTCGATACTTTTGTTATTAACGATTCAAATATCACACAGACTTCTATTGCTTATAGCGGACTCGAATCAAGTCAAAAGTATTATTGGTCTGCAAGGTCTATTGCAGGACAGTCAAAAAGTGATTGGTCAAAAACATGGATGTTTGAATCAGGATTGGGAAAGGTTATTCTTCTTTCACCTGAGAAAAGTTCAAGAGGTAATCCTTTAAGTGGAACTTTAAATTGGAATCCTGTTTCCGGTTCAAGTTCATATAATGTCATGTTAGCTTCAGATATCGGTTTTAGTAATGTTATTATTAACCAAACTAATATTTCAGGTACATCCATTCAATATAACGACCTGCAAAAGAATACAACTTATTATTGGAAAGTCAGTGCAACCAAACAATCTGAAACTTCTCAGTGGTCGCTTGTTTGGGACTTTGTAACAACTGCCGGAGAACCTATTCTCATATTGCCGCAAAACAATAAAGGAGGTATGGATTTAAGTGGAACACTTAACTGGCGTTCATTAATCGGGGCTACAAATTATTCTCTTCAGATTTCTGAAAATGAGAATATGTCCGACCCATTTGTTACCCGTACTAATACCGACACTTTTTATGTTTATTCTAACTTGAAAAATTATAAAAATTACTATTGGAGAGTAAATGCAACAACTCCGACAGGACCAACTGCATGGACTGAAACAAGAAAATTTACAACAAAAATTGCAAATCCGGTGCTTTACTCGCCTGATAATCAGATAAGGGATGCTCTTACAAGCGGGACATTGGGATGGGAATCTGTTCAGGGAGCATCGGCTTATACAATATGGATATCCGAAAAATTTGATTTCCTTCCAACCGTAATCGAAGAAGATGTTACGGGCATTGAATATGAATACAGGGATTTCAAACATAACCAAAAGTACTATTGGAAAGTATTGGCTTTAAATGCCGATGCCAATAGCGGCTGGTCAGAAAGCAGGGAATTTACCACTGTCTTAGCCTCTCCGGAACTTGCTTATCCAATTGACAGTGCAATTCAGGTTCCGGTTAATGGGAAACTAACATGGCATGCAGTTGACGGATATAAAACTTATGCTATAAAGCTGGCAAAAGATCTGAATTTCAGCAATATAATATCCGATACTTCAGGTCTTCAGTTTAGCTTTTACGATTGCAAAGGACTTGAACAGGCAACAAGATATTTCTGGAAGGTCAACGCTACTAATCAATACAATACAGGTGCATGGTCGGATGTTAGAACTTTCGTTACCTATGACCCAACGGGTGTTAACGATTTGTTGAGTTCAGATATTATATTTGAAGCTTATCCGAATCCATTCAGCAACTACGTTACATTCCAAATTCAGGGGAATATTTCTGCTAATACCAGGCTCGAAATTTATAATTACGCTGGGATTAAGGTTGACGAATTAGTCGTTAGTCAACAGTCGTCAGTCGTTAGTCATCCTGAGCTTGTCGAAGGACGATCGTCTTTTATAACAAGTAAATGGACAGCAGGGGACTTTCCTCAGGGCATTTACAATGTCGTACTGAAATCCGGGAATACTATGCGGACAATGAAAGTGGTGCTGTTGAAGTAGGAGTGTTCCTTAATAGTCGTTCTGAGCTTTTTGAAATGACATCATTCATTCGGCAAGCTCAGGATGACATTATTAATACTGGATTCCGCACTTCGTTCTGAATGGCAATAGTCTATTTAACGAAATATTATTTTTATCTCTCAATAAGGATGATAAATTCTCCCTGAGAGCTTCGCGTGTTCTGTATTTCTGCACAATTCATTCACCTGATTTAATTGAACCACATCTGAATGATATATTATTTGGCTTGAAAACCATTAAAAATGACAGTATCAGAGGCAACCTGCTAAGTGTATTTTATGAAATAGAATTGCCTTATAATGAAGAATTTCTGGGTGAGCTGACTCAGGTTTGTTTTGAACTCTTAAATGGACAAAGCGAACGTGAATCTTTAGCTGTCTATAGTATTGATGTGCTATATAAGATTTGTAAATTCTATCCTGAATTGAAAAATGAATTAATTCAAAATCTACAAGCATTGATTCCACATAAAAAAGCCGCTTTTTTTTGCAGAGCAAATGAAGCATTAAAAAAATTGAAAAAATAATTGTTGGAATATCAGTTCTAATTAATAAAAAATTTACCAAAAATCTATCCTGATATTTATTAAAATTCAATTTGCGAAATTTTAATCGGATTGATAGATTTCAAAAATTATTGAAAATATTAATATTTAGCTAAAATAATAAAACAACACACTCGTTAATTGTTCCGGCAGAGATTTTTTTTAACTTTATTTTTTTTAGAAGGATTTTATATGAATATTTATGTAGGTAATTTACCTTACAATGTTGATGAATCAGATATCACAAAACTATTCGAAGAATATGGTGCTGTGCATTCTGTTAAACTGATTAAAGATTTCGAAACAGGCAAACTAAAAGGTTTTGGTTTTGTAGAGATGGAACAAAATGGCGGTCATAAAGCCATTGAAGAATTAAACGAACGTGAATTAGACGACAGAAAAATTGTTGTAAACGAAGCGAGACAAAGGAAAGAACGTGATGGCGGCGGCGGCGGCGGTGGTAGACGCAGTGGCGGCGGCGGCGGTGGAAATTTCAACCGTAGATATTAATTATTTTGTCCTTGGCTTCTTTATCTGTCTTTTAGCTCTCTGCCCTGAACGTACAAGATATATTTTTGAAAGCAAAATAATTGATAATGTAATAGAGTCCGGTGATGCTTTGCCGGACTTTTTTATTTTCAGTTTTCGTATAAATTAGTCTAACCTTTCTCCTTTTCTTATGTCCCGCATTAAATAAATTTGCATTTCCCAAAAATTATATGTAATATTGAAACAAAAATAATATCTCCGATAGTGTGAGGGAAAAAAAATACTAACTCCGTCCTTCAGGACGGAGATAAGAAGAAATAAATTTTCGGCTTTAGCCATAAATTCTTATATTTGGATAAAACAAAATTAGTAGTATTATGAAAACAAAAATATTTCTTTTCGTTCTAATCCTGCTCGCCCTCGCAGGGCTGGAGCAGGCAAAATCGCAGGAGCCACTACCTGATACGGTCTGGACAAAACGAATGCCTGATGAAATAACATGTGTTAAATTTTCAAAAAATGGTGAATCTGTTGCTGTTGCAGTTAATGGTAATATTTATATTCTTAACACCATAACAGGTGATACAATTAGAACTTATAAAGGACATACCAGCCAAGTTCTATCAATTGATTTTTCTTCGACTGGAGATACAATGTTATCTGCCGCTGGAGAAGTCATTTTATGGAATTACATAACAGGAGAAAGACTTAAAACATATAACAACATTTTTTATAAAGCATATTTTATGCAGGATGATTCAAAGATAATCACATTGAAAACACCCATGGATAGTAATTGTTTAGCAATAATAAATAAAAGCACAGGTGAATTAATAAATGGAGAAGTATTTCCTGAAATTCCTAATTTTATTTATTCGAGAGTCAATAATTTGTTCTGTATAAGTCAGGCAGTTTATTTTCCATCTGAAGGAAAGCGAAAAGGGTATCTAAAACTTTGGGATGCACAAACTTTTGAGAAAATTGCAGATTTAGGCAATCATGAAGACCAGATAACCGATATGGCTTTTTCGCCGGATGGTAGTTTGTTGGCAACTTCATCTTGGGATAGAACTGTCAAGATTTGGAATGTTGAGAATAAAGAATTAGAGCAGATAATAAATATTCCTCAGGATTTTTTAGGCTTTTATGGTGTAAATTTTTCAAATGATAATAAATATTTATTAATTACTGGTGCTTCATACGAATTCTCGATAAAAATATTCGATATATATAATAAAAATTATTCTAACCAATATTATTTTCCAGGAGATATATTAAGTATTGAAATTTCATCTGATGATAAATATATTTTATGTAATGATGCCTATTCATTAAGACTTTTTAATGCGAATTTAACTTCAATTGGAAGTGATGATATGACATTTGATATGCAATCTACATTATATCCAAACCCTACAAATAATTTAGTGAACATTAAATTTGATTTAAAATCTTTCGCTGAAATTGATATACAGTTAACAGATTTAAAGGGAAAATATATTGATAATATTTATAATGGAATTTTAGAACAAGGAGTACAGAATATTCCATATAATTGTTCAAAACTTCCGGCAGGAGTTTACATTATCAGGATCATCTCACCTTCTTTTACTCAGACATTTAAATTAGTAAAGGAGTGTTGAGCAATGAAACAATTACTAATTAAAAATTATGTATTAGGAATTATTTTGTTAATAATTTTTACTAATAATCTCTTAACCCAGGATTTTGAACCAACATCTCATTCACGTTGTGTCAGTTGTTACAACTGACAGTTAAGGATTTAAATACAAAGCTTTCCCTCATTTCACGTTGTGTCAGTTGTTACAACTGACAGCTAAGGATTTAAATATAAAGCTTTCCCTTATTCCAGAGCATTAAAACACTTCCACCTTTTTTATTTATCATGTTTACTTCTATATGACCATATCAATATTCCTATTCCAAAGAGAATTCCCGGGATGCTTAGTATCTGTCCCATATCGAGTGTCATCGTTTCCTCAAAATTCACCTGTACTTCTTTGAAAAATTCAATTACAAATCTCGCCGTAAAAAGCAATACTAAAAATATTCCAAGCATTTGTCCTTTGGGCAATTCAACATTGTATTTCTTATACCGGAAAAGTAATATTAGAAAAATTGTTATATATGATAAAGCTTCGTAAATCTGTGTCGGATGTCTTGGTATATCATCTAATTTAGAAAAAACTACAGCCCAGGGGATGTCTGTTGCTCTGCCGACGATTTCGGAATTAAAGAAATTTCCAATCCTGATAAATGCCGCCGCCAAGGCAATAGCGATTACTGCGCGGTCTGCAAGCCACAGGAATGTTACTTCGCGTTTCTTGAATTTTATAAAAATAAACAATGCTGTCAGCAAACCTAATGCCCCTCCGTGACTGGCAAGTCCGCCTTTCCAAACTTTTAGTATTTCAAATGGATTTGACAAATAGTATTCCGGTTCATAAAATAGACAGTGACCAAGTCTTGCTCCTATAACTGTACCAACTATCATGGCTATGATAAATGACTCCAATTCTTTTAAATTTTTTCCTTCTTTTACGAATATCCAGTACATTATCTGGTATCCAACAACGAAAGCAAGAGCAAACAGCAGTCCGTAATATCTGATTGTTATTGGTCCAATTGAAAAAATATCAGGGTGTACATTCCAGTAAATTGATGCTATTAAATCCATATATATATTATTCCTGTTCTATATTTTTTGACAAATCCTTATCAACATAATTAGCCGCCCACAACAGTTTGTTTCTGAGCAAATCATAATATGAGCTATCTGTTGGTTTAATTAATTTAATATATTCTTCAGATTTTGTTATTAAAACTGTATCCGTATTCTTTAAAACCTTTTGTATCTGTCCGTCAGCAACTAACATGGACTCCCCTGTCGATGAAAAAACTTTTAACTCAAGATTATTCGAATCAGGCAATACCAATGGTCTTAGGGTTAACGAATGAGGTGAAATTGGTGTTATGCATATTACTTCAGTTGAAGGTGTTAATATCGGACCTCCACAAGATAATGAATAGGCAGTAGAACCGGTTGGTGTTGTTACAATTAATCCATCTGCACGTATCGAACCAAGCAAATGTTTATTTGTATAAGCTTCAATTGTTATCATTCTCGATGAATCTTTCTTCTCGATAACAAAATCATTAAGTGCATAAATAATTTCCCCGTCAAGTTCTGTTTGCAAAACTGCACGGTCTATGATTCTGTAATTTCCTTTTATCAGATTATCAATTGTCCGGTCTAAATCAGTTACCGAATATTCTGCCAAAAATCCAAGCTTACCTACGTTGATTCCCATTATGGGCAAATCTGTTTTTATCATCAAACGTGCCGCAGAAAGCATTGTTCCGTCACCGCCAAAAGATATAAGTACATCTGCAAATTTCTCAAATTCCTGATAGGGGAGAGCTTTGACAAAACTTCTCATTTCTTCTGACTGCATGGACGAGATTAACTCAGGGCTGGCACAGCATTTAAAATCCAACTCCTTCAGCTTGGCGGCAGTTAGTTCTGCACATCTGATTGCTTCCGGCTTTCCTGTACTTTCAAATAGTGCGATATTTTTCATCTTTACTTTCCTTCTGTTTCATAAAAAAATGGTAACTGTTTAAAATAGATTTTATTTTTAAGCCAGAAAATCTACCAAATCAGTTCTCCAGTTCTGTAATGCCTTTTTCTTTTCCCATGTTTCAGGAAAGGGTGTATAGATAACTTCATCATAAGTCTTGCCCACCATTACATCCGATTTTCCATCCAATAAAGCCATTACTGCCGCTTTTCCTAAAAATGATGCCAAAACTCTATCCCTCACTGTAGGGCTTCCTCCTCTTTGGACATGTCCTAAAATCGTAACTTTAGCATCAACCTCATACTTTTCTTTTAAAATTTTGGCAAAATCAAAAGCACCCCCAAACTCATCTCCTTCTCCAACAATTACAATTGTCCGGCGCTTCCCTTGCTGTAAAATTCTTTGGTACAATTCCTCTATATTTGTTACAGTTTCAGGGACTGCCACAAATTCTGCACCGCTTGCTATTCCCACATCCATTGCTATAAATCCTGAATCTCTGCCCATCACCTCTATTATAAAAGTCCGGTTATGAGAATATGCAGTATCCCTGATTTTATCAATTGCTTCTGCGGCTGTGTTAATCGCCGTGTCGTATCCAATAGTATATCTTGTACCGTACAAATCATTGTCTATCGTACCGGGAACTCCTATAATAGGAATTCCATGTTCGAGCCAAAGAGCATGCGCCCCATGAAAAGTACCGTCACCACCGCAAGCTACAACACCATCTATCCCGTTAGTCCTAAGATTTTTTGCCGCCGCGGCTCTGCCGCCTGCATGCATAAACTCCTTTGAACGGCTTGTTAGCAATATAGTTCCTCCCAAAGAAATTATATTTGCTGTTTCTTTTCGTCCAAGCGGTCCAAAATTTCCTTCTATCATTCCTGAATATCCGCCATAAATACCCATTACTTCCAATCCTTTGACTAAAGCAGTTCGGGTTACAGCTCTTATTAATGCATTCATTCCTGGTGCATCACCACCACTTGTGAAAACAGCAATTCTCTTCATTTCGACCTCCGGGCATTTTGACAATAGAAATACTTGATTATAAACTGTAAATTTATGTAATTTATCTTAAATAGTAAAATTTTATATTTCATTATCATTTTCTTCTATTTTTTCAAAGTAATGTTTTTCATAGTAAAAAATACCATAATATCATCAACTAAATGTCTTTTTGAGCATATATTTTTTCTCTTTTTTTCTCCAAAAAAAGTGTAACATTTTCGATTCTCATGTGTTACATGAGTAGGGACACATTGCAATGTGTCCCTAAAATATGTGACATTCATCGCTTGTTACAACCGATTGAATGGAATGACAGTCGTCAGTAAAATAAAAGAAGTGAAGAAAACTAAACCGGTTTCTTCACTTCATTACTTTTTTACCTTTCTCCCTTCTCCCTTTTCCCTTCTCCCTTTTTTACTCATGCTTAACTTTTTGAACCAAGTTCTCATAAGACTGCTTAACATTTCTGTCTGTCACCAGGTAATTATCTATCATCTGGCATGAATGCAAAACAGTAGAATGGTCGCGGTTTCCAAAGTGTGAGCCAATTGATTTCAAAGATAATTGTGTAAACTGTTTTGTAAGATACATAGCCATCTGTCTTGCTAAAGCTATCTCATGCTTTCTTGTTTTCGATACCATTAATTCTTCGGGAACTTTAAAGTATTTCGAAACCACTTCCTTAATGTCATCAACGGTTAGTTGCTTTGCTTCAAAGTTTGTAACACCATAAACAACTTCTTTTGCAAGGTCAAGATTCATCGGTCGGTTATCAAAAGTAAACTTGGCAATCAGACTTACAAGAGTACCTTCCAGTTCGCGAACATTATTTTTCACATGT
>CAZEHW010000059.1:0-16542 GCA_964511865.1 uncultured Hyphomicrobiales bacterium
GATGCAGTCAGGATTCCATCATTATTGTCAGGAATATCTTTTCCTTGAGTCTTAATTGTATAACCTGCATTTGTAAAAAAAAGCATTGAACGGTTTAGTGGATTGCTTACTTTTCTTAATGGTTGGAAATCTACACCTTGAAAATCCAATTCTAATGAGTCTGGAGGTAAATATACTCCATGAGTTGCAATATGTAAAATTTTTGGATTACTAATTCTATTCACATTGGATTCTGTAGCATCAATTCCTGTTAATTTTGTTACTTCCCAATAATTATCACCCAAAAGTTTGGATATATTGTTTATTTCTGTCCTTACTTGTTTTAATGGTTTCAACTCAATTTTGGAAAGAGTTTTATAGTTTTCTTTTGATAAGTCACTGTTTGTAATTCCCCTTGTAGTGCTTTGTTTCAAAAAAATTGGCTGCTGAGACGTGTTTTCATTGAACAAAGGGTCACCTACAATAACAGCATAATTTACATTTTTCAATTTATTCGATATTGAATCATCTTCTTTTTCGATATTCAAAGTCAGGTCTCTAGTTGAAGTCAAAACTACAATGTCCAAGTAATCCATTAAATATTTTTTTCTATAAGGATTCCAAAGAGTTTGGATATTAATTTTATTATAAATACCATCAAATGAAATAAATATACGTTTAATCCCTGTTAATTTCTTTGAAATAGCTCCCCAATAATGATTATATAATTCTTTTTTTTTATCAATTATCCTATTTTGATTTATATAATTTAAATAATTATCAAAATATATTCCCTCTAATTGATTACCATCACCTAGTGAAACAAGAGTAGGAGTTTTGCTATCGTATCTTAAAATTAATGCTATATAGCAAACAGTATCTGTAAAATCATACAAATAATGAGAGGTATTGTATTTGTTTTTTATTTTGCCAAATTTCTTGAATCTTATGATTTCTACTGCAGCTTCTTTATGCTTTAAATTTTTTTGAACATCCTGCCATTTTATAGATTTTCTAGAAAACTCTTTTTCAAATAAATGAGACTTTTTAATAAGTCTTTTTTCAATTCTTGATATTTCTGCTTCTAAAGAATCTCTGTCTATTTTCTCTTTATCTAATTCAGTTTTTGTTTTGAATAATGAACCGGAAAGTATATTCTTTTTGTTTCTCCATACCTTAAACTCATTAATCAAAGCAGAATCACTACTACCTAAAATTTCCTGAGTAGCTTTTTTAATTGAATTTAAGAGTATTGCTTTGGTTGCAAGATTATAATTATACAGATTGGACACAACTCTATTATTGTTTTTTTCGGATAAAGCAAATGTCTTATATCTCTCGAAGTTTTTATTAATAGAAGAGAAGAATTGTTCACGTTGTCTTTCAGTTAAAACAGGAAAGGATTGATTAAGTACACCGATATAATAATCAAGTAAAATTTTAAAATATTTAGCTGAAGAATCTTTTTCTCCAGTTATATCATAGAAACTAGCGAATAATCCTAATTGCTTAATATAATCTATGGTGTTTTCATTAAACATTCTTTCATTTATAGAGATAATAATTTTTATTAATGAATCAGCTTTTCTAAAATCACCTTTTAAAAAAGACAAATTAGCAAACAATCTTAAGCTCCCTATATATTCTCTGGAAAAAGCTCCAAACATTTCCTCTCTTTTTATAACTGCCAAAGTTAAAAAAGAATCTGCTTTTTCATAATCTCCAAGTTGAGTATAGATGGCACCAAACTGGTGAAAAACCCTTGTCATTTGAAATGAATCTATAGGATTAGTCGAGCATAATTCCTCAAAAGCCAAATTATTGTAGCTAATTGCAGCATTGAAATCTTTTTTTAAAATAAACAGATAGCAGAGGTTATTATAACCAGTATATGGCTCATTGGTAGATGATCCATTGTTTAGTAGATGATCCTTTTTTGCTAATATGGAAATATTAAGGCTTTCCAAATAAAATTTTTCAGCTTCATCATATTCTCCCATTTCAGTATATAAGGAACCTAATCGATTAACTTTATAACCGTAATTAAACCAAGTCTGTCTAATAGAAATCGAGTGTTTAATATTGTATTCTTTTATTATACCAAATCCTTTTAAATAAGCTTCTTCTGCTTTTGCATAATGGCCAAATACATAATAATAATCACCAATCTTTATGAAGGCCTCACCGTATTGGAGGCTTTCAGATCCGAATGTCATTTCTGCAAAATTCAGTATTTCTTTGTAAATATTTTCAGCTACAATGAAGTTACTCAGATTTGAGTTAATCTCTGCAATAGCAGATTGTAATTGTATATAATCTATTTTTCTTGTATCACTTGCGGAATCACATAATTCTTTCATTACTAGATAACAAGCAAGAGCTTTCTCATATTTAGTCAAACTTATTAATATATCGGCATAAACTCTCATGCTATAAAAATACAATGAATCGTTTTTGTTAAATATTCTTTCTGCTAATTTTAGAGCACTATCGGCATATTTTTCTGCTTCTTCCATAGTGAGAGCTATAAGCATCTTTTTTTCTGCTGAATCAATAAGCATCTGCCAATCACTTTTTGAAGATGAATTTGATAATGAGTAAAGGTTAGCATATGCATCAGTTGCACTTATAAAAAGGAAATATATAAATAAAAGTCCAAAGCATTTCTTCATAAATAATTAATATTCCATTATTTGAACATAGAATTTCATACAAAGATAAAAAATAATTCAATTTAATTGAAACCAAAGTAATGATTTTGTATATATGGGATAGAATGAATGTTGAATTTAAAATTAATATTGGAGTGCTTTATGAAAATAATATTTTTATTTCTTTTACTCATGATTTTATACTCATGTGAATTTAATGATGTTCATGAAAATCTCGAAAAAGCAGAAAATTATTATGATAATAAAAATTATGATCATGCAATTACAGAATTAAATAAAGTAATAAATGCAAAATCAAATTTTTTCGATAGAATCTACTTTATGTTTACTAAAACAAAGTCCATGGATAGTAACTATCAAATTAGATCTTATGAGAGTAAAAGTGAAGAATTTGACAACTACGAAAAAAGAATTATCTCTTATGCTTTTTATTTAAAGGGAAATTGTTACTATCAAACAGGAAAATATTTTGATGCTTTGGACAATTTAAACAAATCTATTAAACTCAACAATTTATTTCCTCAATGTTATTTATCCAGGGGAATCGTTAAGATAAAATTAATCGATTTAGCTAGAGCTTGTGCTGATTGGCAAAAGTCGATGGAGTTAGGTTGGCCCTTTGCTGAAGATTTTATTAATATGTATTGCAAATAATAAAAATGGAGAGTATCAATGGACCCGAAGATTCAAAATTTGAAGAATAATTTGTCAAAATTAAGTGTTGATGAATTAATTGGAATATGGATAGATAACAACCGCTATGAATATACTGATGATGCTTTTGAGGCAATCAAGTTAATAATGCAAGAAAAGGGTATTGAAATACCTCAACAAGAGGAAGCTAAATATTCGAAGAATATCAATAATAAAAGGAAAATATTTGCACCTTCAATGAAAGATATATATGGAGATAAAACAGAAAAGCGTTTTTATTTTTTCCGCATGATGGTTGTATTTCTTTTAGGTTGCGTAGTATTTTTATTATTTGTTTTTCTTTTTTATAAATTAAAAATATTTGATAATAATGGATTCTCAGAATACAATATTTTGCTTGTAGCATTTATTATTCAACCTATAGTATCCTTTATTTGTAGCTTTATTATTACCTTGTGGATGAAGAAGTTTCCATCTATCCAATTATACGCATTGTTTATACCATCAATCTTCCCGAGTATAAACGCAGTATTATCATCAAACGAGGAATTTCATTTTATGTATATGACAATTCCTGCATATATTATTAGTGTATTAATTGGATTATATGGAGGGTATCTTGTCAAGCAAATAAAGCATTTTTCATGATAATTAAAAAATACTTGAAACCGAATTGATGTTTTTGAGTATATGATTAAGAATGAATGTTTATTGTAAAAAATGGAAGATGTTTTATGAAAATGTATAAAATTATAAAGAACATTAAAAATATTGATAGGAATAAAAATAATCCTGATGTAATTCAAGAAATACATTATGCTATACTTCAAGACGATATTAAAAAACTTGAATATTTAATTAATATTGGTTCAGATGTTAATGCTACGTTTAATGACCATATTGGTTCGGAACTACAGAAAGAACTAAGTTCCCCGGTAAAACCTATTGCCGGAGCAGGAACTTTACATAAGTATTATTGTGAGACAACCCCTATTGTTCTGGCTGCGAGATATGGGAATCTTGAAATAGTAAAATTGCTTTTAATAAATGGAGCAAATTTCGAAATATTAAATAATGGTTGGACAGCTATACATGAAGCTGCATTTTTTGGTAATTTTAATGTGTTTGAATATCTTGTTAATTTGAATTTCGATATTAACAAAAATGCTTATCCGCCCATATTGTATAGACATGGCACTCCTTTACATATAGCTTGTAGATTCAATAATTTAAAAATGGTTCGATTACTAATTCTGAAAAAAGCAAACGTAAATATTATTGATAAAAAGTCAAATTCAACTGCGATTTTTAATTTATTTATTAAAAAATTTGAAGATCTTGATTATTTCTTTTTTAATTCTATATTACTTAAGAATCATTTTGATTACAAGAATAATAGTCTTAATGACAGGATATCTTCTGCTTGGAAGTTTGGATTTGGGCAAACAAAATTATATAATTACAACAATATCTTACAATCGGTTAATTTACTTTTGAAAGCAGGCGTTGATGTCAATACTTTTACTCATGGCTATGGTTCGTTTCTGTTAGATAAATCTACAATACTCCATTTAGCTTTAAATAAATATACTTTTAATAATTTGAAGCTACCAAGCTCCGAAAAACTATGTTTTATTAATTTTAAGAAAGAATTAATTGAACTCATTTTATCTTATAAACCGAATATTAATGCAAAAGATTGTTTGTTAAGAACCCCGTTAGACCTTGCGGATGGCGGAATGAAGGCGCAATTAATAAAATTAGGAGCTAATAAAGGTCATAGAATATTGGGGTGGAGTATTCAAATTATGAAAACCATATTTTTCATATTAGTATCAATTATTATTATTATTCTGATGATTTCATTAATTGGTTTTCTATTTTCACACTGTTAAAGTATTTGGGAAATTATTTTTTGAACAATTCATAATAAGCATTCAATTTTCATAACATAGAAAAAATGATTTTGTAAATAGTATTTAGTTCGGAATAAGGATTTGCAATTGCAACTCTTCCATATTGCCTTAAGTTACCAGAATGGTTCATTCAACTATGATAGCGACAATGGATTTTGGTGGTCAGCATCTGAGAGCAAAACAATAAGTGCAAGGGTTAGGAAACTCCAATTCATTCAATCCATTTCTCATTTTTAACTCTTCAATTCAAAGCTTCTCCACCTTTAAGGGCATTCCTACGCCATACAATTTCTTAGATTCACTCTGTATTAATTCCACTGCTCGTCTAACATCCTCCGATCTGCAAACCAATGAATCATGTATAGTAAAATGAGTACCAAATGATTTTGTTTTCTGTCGGATTAGGAAAAATCTTTAAGCTGGATAAACCTTTGATTAATTCCTCCACAATAGTATTCAGTACTGGCTTAAACAGTACGGAATCGATGCCAAGGAATTTAAGATATAATGCGAAATTTGTTTTGCTTATCATAAATTTGAGTGAATTTATTATCTTAGATGATTTCGTTTCATGGCTCATGAGCTGGGGTGAAGTAATCACAGTTGTCAAACCAAAGAAACTGATAAAGATTCTCAATATTAATCTGCATAATACTTTGAAGAATTATGAGTAGGACTTTGGGTTTCCGATTTTATAATATATATATTTTTGCCATTTTGATATGGATTATTCTGAATGGGTAAAGAATTTATCTTATCCTTATATTCTATAGATGAATATTCAAGGGAATTTCCATAATTTACAAAAATATATTTTAAATTATTTTTGAATATTGATTATTTATGTTAGGTGAATCATGGGAGCATTTATTCAGAACAAAATTGATGATTATAATAATAGACCGATACAGGAATTGGATGGACTGACTCCATTTCAAATGCACTCTATTCTGTATAACTTATTCGGTAAAAATTGTCCAATTGTTTTAAAAGATAAAATTTCGAATAATGCAATTGATAAAATTAAAATCTTTCGGCTCTGTGAAGAATTCCTTAAAATTATTCAACGTGAAAATGTTTTGAAACTAACACCATTGGGTAATCTGCAAAAGAAAATTGTTAAGGAACTCTATGACCACAGATTTATTCTCTTAGATGGCTTTGAATGTGGTATCTGTAAGAACTACATTGAAGAAGAAGTTTATACTGTACATAATGCTAAACTCATTTGCCTTCTTGCCGGTTTGATAAAAAAAATAAATAATACTTTTATCCTTACTGCAAAAGGAAAGAAAATGTTAACTCCACCTCAAAGGACTGAATTATTGAAAATTGTACTTGAGACATTTATCAAGAAATTCAATTGGGAATACAACGATAAATACCGAGAGGGAATGACCGGGCAGTTCGGTATAGGATATGTACTGATTCTTTTAATGAAATTCGGAAATAATGAAAGATATACTCGGTTTTATGCAGATAAGTATCTAACTGCTTTTCCAAAACTTATTAATAACTTTGTTGAAAATAAATGGTTAACTCCAATGGATAGCTTCTATGGCAGTTTTATTGTTAGAGTATTTGAAAGGTTTTTATATTGGTTCAATTTTGTCGATGTAATTGAAAAGAAAAAGAAGTTCAATGAAATTGATACAGTCGTTATAAATGAAGTCATGAATAATGTTTTTCAATTGAAAATTTAAAATGTAAAGTGGTTAAAATATAAATAAAATGTCTGTTAAAGTTGATAACATAGAATTAGACGAAACAAATTTGGAGTTTAACTATGCTTCGGAATTAGTTAAGAATACCAACAAAATGATATATCTGACCGGAAAAGCCGGTTCAGGGAAAACAACTTTCTTGAAATATATCAAGCAAACAACAACAAAGAAAACAGTAGTATTGGCTCCGACAGGAGTTGCCGCTCTAAATGCAGGAGGACAAACTATACATTCATTTTTTAAAATAGCTCCCAGCGTTTATGTACCGAATGATTTCAGACTAAGAACAAAACCCGAACCATTTGAAGATGATAAAAGAACCATATTTGATAATTTTATTTATAGAAAGAATCACAAGAAGTTAATTACAAGTATGGAACTTCTTATTATTGATGAAATTTCAATGGTTAGGTGTGATTTACTTGATGTAGTAGATAGATTATTAAGGGTTTTCAGAGATAGAGAGTCCGAACCATTCGGTGGAGTTCAAGTTGTGCTTATTGGTGATGCATTCCAGCTTCCTCCTATTGCTCAAAACGTACAATGGGAGCTGCTTCGAGAATTTTATGAAACTCCATTTTTCTTTAGTTCTTTGGTTTTAAAAGAAAATAAACCGCAGTATATAGAGTTGAAAAAGATTTACCGACAAAATGACTTGCAATTTATCAATTTGCTCAATAACATCCGTATAAATCAGGTAACTCAAGCTGATTTAGACTTGTTGAACAGCAGATTTATTCCAGCAATATTTAAAAATGAGAACTTAAATTATGTAACCATTGCCACACACAATAAAATGGTTGATGAAACAAACGCAAGGAAACTAGATGAATTGACTTCCAAATTAATAACCTATGAAGCTGAAACAACCGGAGATTTTCCTGAAACAATGATGCCAACAGAAAAGGTTTTGAATCTCAAGGAAGGTTCACAGATAATGTTCATTAAAAATGATGTTGAGAAAAAATACTTTAATGGAAAAATAGCTAAAATCAAAAAGCTTGAAGAAACAAAGGTAATTGTCGAAATACCAGATGGCAAAGATATTGAAGTTAAAAAGTTCAAATGGAGCAACATTAAATATAAATGGAATGCAAAAGAAAAGAAAATTGATGAAGAAATAATTGGTGAATTTACACAGTTCCCAATTAAACTGGCTTGGTCAATTACTGTTCATAAATGCCAGGGACTAACTTTTGAAAATGTCATAGCTGATTTAAGTGGGTCTTTTTCACCCGGACAAGTGTATGTAGCTTTAAGTCGATGCACCAGCATAAACGGCTTAGTCTTGAAATCACGAATAAACCGAAATGTAATTAAAACAGATCCGGATGTTATCAAATTTACCGAGTTGGAAACACATGTGGGTTATGAATAGAATACTTACGAAATAGCATATTTAAATGATATTTCAGTATTAACATACCTTCTTGTTTCGTTGAGAGGATGCCACAGGTATATATAGGCATTTTTGCTATGATTAACAATCATTCCAAATACTAAAATAATTCTCCCATATTATTGTCTATAGTTGTATAATTGGTTAATGATAGACTTGTTAGATAGTGTTCTTTGAATTTGAGTATTACTGATTGGATAAGTTGATAAGTATTTATACTAAGGATACCACTTCTTTCAATGAAAGGATACAATCTGTTTGCGTTTTGGGTACCATTGGTTGATGTTTTCATTTTATGGATAATTGCCTGGGTGAAGCAATCACTGTCGTCAAACCAAAAAAATTAATAAAGATTCTCAATATTAATCTGCATAATACCTTGAAAAATCATGAGTAGAAAGTTGAGATTTCAAGTGTTTCATTGGGTATTTTTGTTTAAAACTTTAAGCATATAAACAATAATTCAGAAAAAACATAATAACTGATTTGCGTTTGTTTGAAATTTTTGTGATTTGATATGAATTAACATGAATTTTTTGCAATGTTCAATTTACACATCATAATGATATGCAAAAGCATGAATTTTTTTGCAAATTTTTTTATTTTATTCCGAAAAGTTTGTGGTGAGTTAAAAATTTGTAAATTTTATGAAAATTATTTCTATTTTTTATTGGCAATTTAGTTTCCGAGAACAAAATAATGCCGTTTTTTGTTAAAAATAATTTTTAAACTAACAAACTGACTCAAATAAAAAATTTATTTGGAAATAATTTTTAAAATTGATAAAAAGTGAAAATAATTTCGTAATTTTCCGTGCAGAAAAAATATTTTTTTAAGAAAATATTTTAAAGAAAAATGGTCAGGGTTCGAATCCTCCGAGAATTCACTTGACCGTCCCCCAACCGCCCCCTGAGGCACCCTACATTCGCATTTTTACTAATATATTTAACCCTCAGCGAATCCCGTCGGGATCACTCATAAAATGAGATAATATTTTGTAATTAATAATATTTACAGGATATTTTAATCGGTAATCTGTTAGTATTTTAAACATCTTCATTCAATAACAATATCATATTTTTCCAACAATCCCATAACGCCATTCAAAGAGAATTTAGCTTTTTTTATTCGGTTCTTGTCAGGGTCTATGTAAAAATTGAAAGATGTACGAAAATCTGCTTTTTCTATAATAGTATTATCAAAGATAGAATACTTAAAATCACAATTTTCGAAGGTTGAACCACTAAAATCTGAACAGACAAGGTCAACTTCATGAAATTTTACGTTAATAAAAATTGTATTTTGTAATTTAGTTTCATAAAAGCATGAATTTGATAAATTACAATTCTCAAAATTCATTGCCAAAGCGAATTTATTACAATTTTCAAAATGCAATCCCAGCATTTTATAATTATTAAAATGAATATCTCTGAATGCTGTATTATTTATATTTGCCAAACTTAGATTACAAGTTTCGAACTAACTATCAATGAATTTAATTTCCGAAAGGTCAGAATGAGAGAAATCGCAATTTTGAAATTTACAGTTTTCGTATTCTCCCTTTTTCAGCGAATCATTTTTAAAATCCCTGTCACTAATTACACAATCAAATATATATTCATTTTCCATATTTCTAAATTATAACTTTTTTGGTACAAAATCAATTAAAAATCACTATACAAGTGAAATTTACAATTAGGATTCATTATTATTTGTTTAGAAATTCTTTTTTTATTAAGAATATGTTTTGCTTTTTTCATGCTTATTTACTATCCAACTGTGCAGAACTTATTTTACAATAATAAATCATATTGATATTTATTATCTTTCATAAGTTTGGGAGAAAGTTATATAATTTACACATTTCTGCAATTAATGTATTAATCAAGTCTTGACCTTTGAAAACACCTTAGCTATGGTTGTCTCTATTCAATAACATTCTTCATCAGTCATTATTGACTGTCTTTTTTTTGATTCTGACTTTAATCTTGTTTATTAATTCTGATTCTATTTTCCCGATTTCAATTTTTCCAATTAGGAAACCATAGGGTTTTAATGAATCGATATGGTCGCAGACAATTTTAAACATAGCCATTAAAGGAATAGCCAGAAAAATACCGGGTATTCCCCAAATCATTTCTCCAATAACCAAAGCTATTATAGTGAATAATGGATTTATTCTGACCTTAGAACCAACAACCAAGGGTTCCAATACCCATCCCTGAATCATCTGTACCAATGCATAGGTACCCATAATTCCTAAAATTAGGGGGAAACTCGCTCCATGTACAGTCGCTACTAATATGGTAATGCTCACCCCTGTAATATTTCCTATAAACGGTATAATTTCCAGTAAACCGCATAGAATTGCAAAAAAGATGGCATTTTTGATTCCCAATATAGAAAATCCAATACCATACATTATCCACAAGAATACTATCATTTTGAAAAGTCCTTGCAGGTATTGTTGTGATACTTTGGTAACACGGGAAACCAACTTAGCCATTTCGCTTCTGTGAGAAGGTGGGGACAGCTTGAGCAAAAACTGTTTGATGTGAGAATGAAAATATAGAAGAAATAAAACATATACCAGAATTAAAATAAATTTGAAGAAAATAGATGATAATGAGCTTGCTAACATTTGAATAAAACCGCTAACAAATTGCTGTTGGTCGATTAATAACCGGTTTTGTTTTGCAACTGAAATCCCAATATTATTTAAGATAAATTCCTGGATACTATCGAATAATTGAATTGATTTTTGTTTTATCAAATCGAAATCATTAGTTAACTCAATAACCTGCCAGCCAATCAGAGCAGCTACACCGGCAATTGTAAGTAGTATAATCAATAAGCAAATAAATGCTGCAAGTATTTTTGGAACTTTTCTTTCTTCCATCCATTTATAAAAAGGCAAAAAGAGGGTTGCTAATACAATCCCTATTGTCAGTGGAATCAGGAAATTTCCGGCGAAGTGCAATCCTGCAAAAACAAGGAATAACACAAGCAATTTTTTTATAACCGATGAGGAAGTAATTGTCATTTTCACCTATTCCATAAAATATTTATTACCTAATTAATAATTACCTGTTTCACTTTTAACTAATATTAATTCAAAAATCATTCTTTCGAGAATGTATAAATCGTTCCATCCTTCAAAGCCGCAACTTCTGACATTTTGAATTTTTTCTTCAATTCATTAATTGAAAACAGGAACCTGCGGTTAGTTCTGTTAAACCATACGAGACAAACTTTGTCGTTTATACGCCAAAAATTTCTTTGCTTTGAGTTGCCATAATAAAATTCCTGAGAGTTATAAAATGTTTTTGCAGGACTATGTTTCGTTTTCAAATTTGCAAGCAGATAAACTGCCCCCGGTTCATTGCTGTATAATAAAAAATTGCCGGTTAATAATTCATGCTCTCTTAAATATTCTATCGTTTCACTCCCTCTCCACATATTTGAGCTGTATCCCCATCCTGATAGTTCAGTGTACATTTTAATGATACCTACAGTGTTCCTGACAGGAAAAGTTAAAAGTAATCCGATACCAATAACAAATAGAACAGTAAAATATTTCGGATGGAAGGACTTATTAAGCCAACTCAGAATTTTATCTGAGATAAGAAACAAAATCAAAACCATAGGAATATATATCGGTGAAAGCAGCCGGTCAGAAATTTGGTCATAAGCAGTAGTGGTTGATGAAACCACTATGAGACAGGCATAGAATAATATAAATATTATAATAGGGGTTACTAATTTTATTGCTGCTCTTATTGAAGACTTTGCAGAATATAACCCAAAATATACCCAAGCGGCAATTATTATGAAAATATAGCTAAAATAGAAAATAGTATTATTTTCAGGTAAATACCATGGAATTATTATGTTGAAGAAATACCCAATATTTTCTAATAATGTATTTGTAGAAGATGCTCTTAAACCAACAAGAGTTCCTGATATTACATAATTCCTTATAATCCAGACACTGATTGGTAATGAAGAGATAAAAATGAAATTAAATAAATGCCAATACTTTTCTTTAATATTATTTTTTCCAAAAATAAGAATGGCTATTATACCCGTCAAAATAAGAACAACTCCCGTATAGCGTGTCAGACAAGCCAAGGATGCCGCAAATGAGAAAATAATTAATGAAGTAAAAGAACTCTTTAAACGATAAATGTCAACTTGATATAGAAATAATAGAACCAGAAAAATAAATAGTAACTCAGACAGAGCCATGAAAGATGCCTGCACAAGGGCAAATGAGATTAAAACCGACAAAGTTCCAAGAATTACCAATGAATATGACTTCAAATGCTTCAATAGAAATAATCCGGTTAGAATAATTATCAGACCAAAAAAAAAGGTATTCAAGTAGCCGGTTGATATCATAGGGTCGAACGAAAACAATTCTTTAGCAGAAGCCAGTAATATTGGGTAAAATGGCGGCTGGAGTACAAGGTCATGTCCGCTGTACGAAACGAAACCTGTTCCTTCACTCAAGTTTCTTGCCACAGAAATATAAACTGCGGAGTCCGGTGTAAGCCCTGCATTATGATTGCTTGTTAGTAGAAATATATAACAGCCCCCGAATAATCCTAATATTCCGATAGTTAAGTATTTATACAAAGTAATATGTTTAAATTTCATATTGAGATATTCCTAATTCAAAAAGTTTCTATTTCATCATAATTACTGACTATCCAGCCACAGCAATAGTTCTTTAATACTGCCGGTGGCAAGAGCTATACTTGTGTCAGCCGCTCCATAATATAAGTGGATAGTGTCTCCATCTTTCATAATTGTATAGCCGCAGGGAAATACAACCTTGTTAACGTCTCCCTCCTGCTCGTAATGTTCCTCAGGACCAAACATCCAATCATTGCTTCTTTTAAGGCATAATTCCGGATTTTTTAAATCAAACAATGCAAGTCCGAGCCGATAAATACAACCTGAGGCATTTTGTTTTACACCATGATAAATCATAAGCCATCCTTCAGCAGTTTCGATTAGTGGAGGTGATAACCCAATTTTATTAGCATCCCACCATCCGCCTTTTCTTGCTTCCATTATCAGCTTGTGACTACCCCAATGCCGTAGATCGGGAGAATATGAAATCCAAATATGTGCCCTGTAAGAACTAATTGGACGATGAATCAAAGCCCAATAGTTACCTATACGATGAGGAAGTAATGCTGCATCTTTATCATCAGGTGGCATTATAATACCAAACCGTTCAAAATTATGAAAATCTTCAGTAAAAGCTAACGCAACTCCGGGTCCGTCACGCGTGTAAGCAGTATAAATAACCACATATTTTTTTAATTCAGGTACCCATGTTATCCGAGGGTCTTCAATCCCCCAAATTTCTTCAGGGAAATTATCAGGGTCAGGCATTAAAGTCGGCTTTGTGTCAATTACCCAACCGTCAATACCATTTGCTGAACGTGCCGCACAGAGATGAGATTCCCCATTCCTGTTCTCAACACGACACAATAGCAAAGTAGTTCCGTCTTGTAAAAGAGTAGCACCCGGATTAAACACACTGTTAATCGGATAAGGCCAATCATCTGTAGTAAGTATTGGATTCTTTTCGAATCGTCTAAAAAGTTCTGGATATTGTTTGTTCATTTTTATTTTGTCTCCATTGATAATATTGAATTTTCAGTTAATTGTAGTTCTAGCAGAGATTGAAGAAAAGCAAGTGTTGATTCTGCACCCTGATTTTCATTTAAACGGTCCGGATGCAATCCATCACGACAACCACCTGATATCGGGTCATATATCGAAAGGTTCAAATCATTTCGCCCAAGAAACCACTCAAACGCCCTTTGTGCTTCTTTTTTCCAATATTCTTCTCCTGTTATCCTAAAAGCTTCGAGGCAGGCAGATACCATTGTTTGAGCTTCAACCGGCTGTTGGTCAAATCTTGCCCGCTCTCCACCCTTTTTATAAAATCCATTTGAACCGATTGAAACAAAATGGCCGCCAACAGAATCTGATGTCTGTAATTCGACTAACCAACGGAGAGATTCAAGCCCAACATCAGTCATAGCAGTATTAGGAATCGAATTTCCACATATAAGCATAGCTTGGGATAAAGCGGCATTACAATAAGTTAGACTGCTTTCGAACCATCTCCAGTCATCTGTGCGATTATTTTGATATAATTTCATTAATCGTTCTGCCAATTCAAGACGAACATGACTAACCTTGCTGTCGCCATCATACCTTTGGGAATAATCTTGAATACCCATGAGAGCAAAAGACCATGCACGTGGGCTTGTCATACCAAGAATAGCAGGTAATGCCTGCTCGAATAATCGTCCTGCGATGCTTTGAAGGGTTCGAGTTTTAGATTTTCCTAAAACAGTTCCTAATGCCCAAATTGTTCTGCCATGACTGTCGTCCGACCCACTTGTCTCCAACCAATTTTTCTGATAATTCAAAAAGTTTCTAAAATGTCCGTTTTTTGAATTGTATGCAAATAAAATGAAAGCCAAATAACGGGAAGCTAATTTTGTAGCCTCACCATCAAATATCGCTTCCATTAGAACACTTACTATAAGTGCACGTGCATTGTCGTCTATCGAATACCCTTCTTCATAATTAGGAATAGTAAAAATTGCATGTTGCAACATTCCTGTATCATCAGTCATTCTCAATAAATGGGCAAGTTTGAGAGGAGGTAGTTCACCATGCCTTTCCTCCAATGATTTAACAATAAGAACAGGAAGTTTTATTGAGTTCATACGTTCTGACCGTGCTTTTATAAAACTCTCCATATAGTGTTTAGCCGACTTTGTCCAAATCATCTCCCTGCCGAACATATAAGCCCGCTTTCGCATAGCATGTCGGCTTTGTTCGTCATCCAACAGCCGGATTACTTGTTCGCTGAGCGTGTCGGGATCCCCGAATGGCACTAAAACTCCGCGTTCATCTGCGAGCATTTCCTGAGCATACCAATATGGAGTTGATATTATAGCTTTTCCTGCACCCAGAGTATAAGCTAATGTTCCTGAAGTGATTTGTGCCTCATTTAGATAAGGTGTAATATAAATATCCGTTGCACCAATAAACTGAACAAGTTCCTCTATACTGACAAACCTGTTATAAAATATCACCTGACTTTCTACCCCTTTTTCCACTGCTAACCTTTGAAGGGATAAACGGTAGGTTTCACCCTCATGCCGTTTTACATTTGGATGAGTTTCACCAAGAACGATATAAACAACATTCGGGAATCGTTCTAATATTTTTGGAAGTGCAGAAATGACATTTTCAATACCCTTGCTTGGAGACAGTAATCCAAAGCTAAGCAAAACAATTTTACCTTCAACACCGAATAAGTCTTTATGAAAACTCGGGTCGACAAATGCAACATCAGGAATTCCATGATGTATCATATCAATTTTATCAGCTGTTACATTATATATCTCTTGTAATATTTTTCTTCCCCGCTCACTCATTACCACTAACCTATCCGAAAGAGCCGTAACTTTTTCCATAACTAATTTCTGTTCCGGATTCGGTTCCTGCAAAATGGTGTGTAATGTAGTTACTACAGGCATCCGTAGTTCGCGCAAAAGCGCTATGATATGGCTTCCTGCTTTGCCTCCGAATATACCATATTCAAATTGAAGGCTGACTATATCAACATTATTAATATTTAAAAAATCAGATGCCCTGCGATAAGACTCAATATCCTTTTCTGTCAACTCGAATCTAACCCGCGAAGGATAGTCATACCCGTCAATATCATTTACAGGTAATGCGATACATGTTGTATTTGGAAATTCAGTTGCAATAGCTTCACTTAAATCCGTTGTAAATGTAGCTATTCCACACATACGGGGCAAGTAATTTCCGATGAATGCAATTCGCTTAATATTAGTATTTATCAGTTGATTTTTCATTTTTGTATTTTTCATTTTTTTAATCATTCTTATTAATATGTGGGTTATTGACACTTTTCACAAATCATCCGGAAATGGTAGCCATATATGGCAAATGTTATGGACAAACCAAACCTCCCGGGCTTTCGTAATAATGTCCACATAAATAGTTTCCAATAATAGATACGTTCTTTGTCAGCTATACCTAAAATATAAGTTGAACGAAGAAATGCGAGAAAATTTTTATATAAATTATTGACACCGGATTTAATCTTGACTTTCGGTGCTTTGTAT
>CAZEHW010000060.1:0-16491 GCA_964511865.1 uncultured Hyphomicrobiales bacterium
TGTTAATATTTATAAATTATTCATATCCTCATTTATAAAATATTCCACCTTTTCATAGATATATAGATATAATTTTGATAATATATGGATATTTGATACTATTAATACCTCAGAACTGAACAAATAATTGAATCAATCGGTAAGAATAAGGATGCTGTATGTTTTATGAAAGAAAAATGATGTATTCATCAACAAAGAAATTGAATTATCTTAGTTTTTATTCTTTTTTTGAGACACTTTGTATGTTTATGTGTGATTTAATATGCATTTGGACAATTTCTTAAAAAAATACGGTGCCACAGTCTTTCGATGCGGAATAAATTGAAAAATTAAGTGTACTTTAGTAAAAATATAAATTATTTTTAAAATAATTTGGTAATCTGAACAATGTTCAGTAATTTAGCATTGTTAATATTATAAACATTGTTAAATTAATAAAATGGTTCATAATCAAATTAAAGAAGACAGGATGAAGAGCTACTTCATTGAGAGTGCCAAACAAATAATCAAGAGTGATGGCCTAAAGGCATTAAGTGTACGTACTGTTGCAGAAAAAGCAGGATATTCATTTGCAACACTATATAATTATTTCGATAATTTAAGAGATCTGATTTTCTATTGCGTTCAGGATTTATTGAATGAAGCGACTCAATTTATTATTTCAGAAAAGCATTCAGTTAAACATGGATTTAAAAAAATCGAAAGTTTGAGCGTTGCTTATTGTAAATATTTTATTCAATATCCTGATATTTTCAATCTGATTTATTTGGAGCAAATGCCTGATGTATCAACAGAAAAAACGGCTAACTCCATTAGTGTATTTTTTAATTCAATTTTTGAGGAAGAATGGAACTATTGTTTTGTAAATAAGCTTACCAACAAATCAAATATTGATGACAAGAAATCAATTCATAAACATCTGCTCAATGGAATGCTTTTACATTATCTTAACCGAGGCACGAAGTTTAATTACAATGATTTTATTAAACAGGTCGAAAAGAATGTGAAGATTATTTTAAACTAAATTTTTCCCTCCTCAAACGAAAGAGGAGGGAATATTTTTAAATTTTACTCTTCTTCTTCATCAGCAACAAAGTGAACAATATCTTCACCACCGTCGACACCAATAATCTGACCAGTAATCCAATAAGACTTTTCATCAGCAAGCAAAGCTATGACATTAGCTACATCTGAGGGTTCAGTATTCCTCTTGTAAGGATTAATCTGCTTGGCAAAATGAAGCATTTGCTTAAATCCTGGTATAACGTTTCCGGCAGGTGTGTCCGTAGTTCCGGGCATCAAAGCATTGCATGTTATTTTAAACGGTGCAAGCTCTACGGCTAATTGCCTGACATAAGCTTCCAATGCACATTTAGCTACTGAAATACCGCCGTAATTCTTCATAACTCCACCCGAACCGGCACTCGTAAGAGCAAATATTCTTGCATTTTCTGCAAAAAGATTTGAATGAAATAAATCCTGCGACCAGTAAAGCAAGCTGTTAGCCATCACATTCAATGTCATATCCATTTTCTTCCGTGTTAACTGCTTTGTCGCATCTTCGTGTATTAGTGGACCTAAAGCACCAAATGCGAGTGAATGTATGAGTACACTGATTTTCTTGTTCTCGAAACCTTCCAGGTCTTCCTGTATATCGCTTATGATACCTGCTCTGTTGAAATCATCTGCTGCATTGGAGTTGTAAAACTTAACAAAAACACCTTTTGCTCTGATTTCTTCGGCTATTTCTTCAGCTTTTTCTTTGCCTTTTCCGAAATCAAGATGTACTCCAAATATATTATACCCCTCTTCTGCCAATTTCAAAGATGTAGCTCTTCCGAATCCGCTTGAGCTACCAAGGATAATTGCATTCTTCATCATTTTGCTCTTTCCATTAATTGTAACAAAAATTTAAAAACAATCGTCTCTATATTACTGTTTAGTTATATAGAGACGAAGTATTTATTATATATTGCTGATTTTTAGCTATGTATTATACTCTTGAGTGTAAAGCAATTTTGTTTCCTTCGGTATCTAAAAATACTCCATAAAATCCATGCTCAGGTGAAATCTGTGCCTTTGGCTGAAGCACTTTGCCTCCGTTTACTTCCACTTTCGATAATTCATTGCTCAAATCACCGGAAAAAGCTGTTAAATATATCAGAACTCCATCAGAGGAGGGCTTATAGTATTCCTCATGATAAACCAAAGACCCGCCCGAACCGATAGAATCAGCCACCCATGGGAACCATGCCATATCCAATGATCCCATTTTATTCCGTTCAAGTTTATAACCCAATACAGCCTCATAAAATTTGACGGCTCTATCCATGTTTTGTACAGGTATTTCGAACCATCCTACGACATTGTGTGTTACTCCCATTTATTTTATCCTTATATTAATTTCAAAATATGATTGATATTACGATAAATCAATAATTATATTATTATATGTGGTTTAAATAGTTTTTCATTTTCCCACTATCATTCTTTTTGCTAATTTGCAATCTTTTTGATTGAACAAATATGAAAATAATAGCAAAAACAGGTAATCCTGACTTAGCAACAATATATGTAGCAAAAACTAATGATGACAAATATCTCGAGTTTGTTGAATCAGTACAACCGCCTTTAACAATTGATAAAAAATGGGTCCTTATAATTTCAACCCTATTCGGTTGTCCGGTATCATGTGCTTTTTGCGATTGCGGTTATTATTACAAAGGAAAGCTAAGCACAGGGGAATTATTTGAGCAGATTGATTTAATGGTATCACAAAGATTTCCTGACAAAAAAATTCCTGTCGAAAAATTTAAAATTCAATTTGCCAGAATGGGTGAACCGACTTTAAATCATAATGTACTTGAGGTTTTAAAAACTTTCCAGGATTATTATGATGCACCGGGATTTCTTCCATCACTTTCGACTGTTGCTCCTGCAAGTGCCGAAGACTTTTTTGAAGAACTGATTATCATAAAAAAGAATAAGTACAGGAAAAATTTCCAGCTCCAGTTTTCCATTCATTCAACTAATAATGAGCAAAGAGATAAAATAATACCTGTTAATAAATGGAGCTTCACCAGAATCGCTGATTATGCTGAAGACTTTTTCGATATCGGTGGAAAAAAAATCTCCCTGAATTTCGTTTTGGCAAAAGATTACGAAATCAATATTAATACATTAAAGCAATATTTCGATCCGGAAATATTTCTGATAAAAGTAACACCCGTAAACCCGACTTACAAAGCAAAGGAAAACAATATTGAATCAATAATAAGCCCGCATAAAGAAAATTATCCGGTAGTAGAGGAATTGAGAAACAATGGATACGAAACAATATTAAGCATAGGCGAATGGGAAGAAAACCAGATTGGAAGCAATTGCGGACAATACCTGCTCAATCACCTCAAATCAGAAAACAAGTTAACAGAAGGATATTCTTATCCTATTGAAAATATTTTACCTTAACTCCATTCTCAACTTTTAAGTCCTGGACTAAGAAAAATAGAGGTATGGGCTTAAGCGCATACCTCCCCAAAAACTTCAGATATATATTTTGTATTTTCTATCTTCTAAAACTTTCTAAGCGAACCTTAAGAGAAATTCTTTTCTACTTTACAACTCACTACTTTAATCTAATCCTCTTGAGGTTTAGGCATCTTTTGCATATCCCCCGGCATTTACTGATTACCCGGGTCAAGCGGAGGACTTGGCATTGCAGGCATATCAGGATATGGCTTAACCTGAAAATCTAACAGTTCAAGTTCGAAAACAATTAATTTATTGGGAGGAATTCCATCTGTTCCGCCTTCTCCAAATGCTTGTGCAGGGGGAGAGTACAAAATCCATTTATCCCCTTTTTTCATTTTAGTTATAGCATTTAATAATGCAATTACCATCCCCTCTTTCATTTGAATATAAACCGGTTTATCATCTTCACCTGGTTTTGAAATAGGTGTACCATCTAAAAATTTTGCTTTTACTTTAATCTTAACATAATCGCCCATTATTGGAGAACTGCCCGAACCCGATTTAAGAACTTTGTACTGAAGACCGCTTGGAAGTGTTGTGATACCAGGCTTGTTTTTGTTTTCTTCCAAAAACTTAAATGCTTCTTGCTTTGCTTTTTCAGCAATTTTTTTCTGCTTAATCACTGTTGCTTTATTTCGTTCAAATAAGAGTTTCTGCATTTCACTGTCCACAGACTCCATTTCTTTAGGACTTAACATTGGCTCGTTTTCTTCAAGAGCATCTATAATTGCCTGGACAAGATAATCATAATTTGCATCATAAATGGAATCCCTTTTAAAATTCATACCAATATTATTTCCAACAATATAGCTGAATCTATCACTTAGTTTAGTAGGTTTGGGTAATCTGTCCTGGTTTTTATTATTATAAGTTTTCTTGCCATCCTGGCAGGAAAGCAAGAGAGACATTGCTATAACCAATATCAAACTGTTAATTGTAGTTGTCTTAATCATATTAAGAATATTTTTCATTTTTTCCCCTTATTTTATTTATTATATTTTATTTTTTCAAAATTATTTATCCAAAAACTCTCTTTGACTTAATCGTCGAGTTCATCCTTCGACAAGCTCAGGATGACAAGGGATAAGTCAGGATTACATGAGTTATAAAAAACCTTCTAATATACTGGGCAATTTCTCACTATCCGGATAGGGTGCATTCATCATATAAATCTTCCCTTCTTTATCAATAATAATTGCAAAAGGAATATTGTTTATCATATAATCAACAGCAATTTTATTTGTAAAAAGACCTTCGCAGTAAAGTTGAATTCCTCCAATAGCTTCTTCACCTAAATGCTTTTTCCATTTTTCCAAACCGTCTTCATCCATAGCAACTGATATTAATGCTATTTTATCATTGTCAATATATTTCTGTTGAAGTTTAGTAAAACTATTAAGATATTTTAAACTTGGGTCGTACATTAAACTCCAGAAGAACACATAAACAGCTTTCCCCTTGAAGTCCTTCAAAGATATTGGAGCATTAAAAGGATTTGGCAATGTAAACTCAGGTGCAGGATTTCCCTTTAGCAGAGTAAATCTTTTTTTATAATAACTTTCAATATTTGCTAAATAATTTTTGTTTTTGACATTTTGCCTATACTCACTCATCATCTTATTTAAAACTTCAAGCATTCTTTCGTCAAAACCGTAGACGATGAGGTCATTTAAGCATAAAGACATAGCAATATCTGCTGTTTCTCCAATGAATTTTTGCTTGGCAAATTCGAACTTAGCAAGTTCTCTTGTTTGAGCAGTAGGCTGTACTCCATTTTTGATCTGAGTAATATGCCATTCCCAAACTAAACTTTCTAAATATCTACCTAAAAATATGTGTAAATAAGGTTCTTCAACTTTCAAATCCTTTAAAAATGAATAATGATTTTCAGGAATAATTTCCTGGTCCCATTTATCATTTTGATAGTAGTAATTCAATATAGCCCATTCATTTTTTAAATACGCCCATTCAAAGTTAATATATGACAATTCATAGGTGTTGATAAAATCAGGCAAAGTATCTATAATAAAATAATCATGAAAGTACTCTAACATACCATTGTAACGTTCATCAACCCACTTATTAAATTCTTCGGCATTGGGGTCCAGCAAATATTTATAATAATCACCTTTTTTCGGATACTGGCTATTTAGATTTACAACGAAGTTATTTACTTTGGCAGACTTGCCTTCAAACTTGAATTTTATTTCATCACGATTGGTATTGTCAACAAATATTTTCAAATCATCTCCGGGGTATAGATATACCCTGTCAAGCAAAACAGAATTTTTTTGTTTTATTTTAAAAACACCGATTTCATCTAATTTAAATTCAAATTTAAAAAAACCTGCGTCATCACTTTCAGCAATGGCAACAACCTCATCTTTATAATTAAAATCATACTTGTCATCTTTTGTTATTCTGATTTCAAGATTTTCGGGAGATTCAATTTTAATTGTAATTTTGGTAGTATTCTCCGAAACCGGAGTAACCTTCTCGCATGAGATAAGCAATATTATTGCTAATAAACTAAATAAATACTTCATAAATCCTCACAACTTTCTAATATCTAACATCTAAAGTCTAATTCCTAAAAGCCTACTTATAAATCTGGAACTTAGTAATTCCTGATTTATGTAAAAAATGCATTAGCGAAGTTTTTATAACTCCAATACCATACTTCAAACTTCTTTGAAAATTAATTGACGAAGCATCTCCGAAATATTTTGTTGGGCAGGTAATCTCGGCGATTTTAAAACCTGCCATAAATATCTGTGAAAGCATTTGGTTATCGAATATAAAATCATCCGAATTCTTAGAAAAATCAATACTTTCTAACACTTCAGATGAATAAGCCCGATACCCGGTATGATATTCCGAAAGCTTTTCTCCAATCATAATATTTTGAAACAAGGTCAAAAATCTGTTAGCAATATACTTATACCTCGGCATACCCCCCCTCAAGGCACCTTTGCCCAATATCCTCGAACCAAGAACAACGGGATAAACCCCGTTTGCGATAATAGAAGCCATCGAATGAATCAGTTTTGGAGTATATTGATAATCAGGATGAAGCATAACAACAATATCTGCACCCAGACTCATTGCCTTCTTGTAGCAAGATTTTTGATTGCCTCCATAGCCAAGATTAATTTCATGCTTAACAATATTGTTTATTCCAAGACTCTTTGCTGTTTCAACAGTATTATCATAACTGGCATCATCAACAAGAACTACCTCATCAACAATATCAAAAGGTATTTCCCGATACGTAGCTTCAAGAGTCTTTGAGGCATTATACGCCGGCAATACAACCACAATCTTATTCCCATTAATCACATTTCATCTCCCTTTTTCTTATCCCCTCTCATTTTCCCATTTTCTTATCCCCTCTTGAGAGGGGTAGGGGTGTGTTCTTCTTTCTAACATCTAAAAGTCTAATTCCTAATTATCCCTAAAATCCCTCTTAAAACAAGGTCTTCTTCATATCTGAAATTAAAATCCAAAGGGTCATTGACCCAAGCTTTCAATACCCATTTAATAAGCTTCGCTCCACCACCTGTCATAATGATTTTTGCTTTTGCCATGTCGGGATTTTGAAATTTAATCAGTCTGATAATTTCTTTGATACTGCCGCAAATTCCATAAACAATTCCATTATTCATAGCTGTTAAAGTATCCAAACCGGTAATCTCAGCAGCAACACACAGATCAACTTCTCCCAAACCGGTAATACCGGCTAAACCGGATGTACGTTCAGCCAATGACTTCACCTGAGTATATGGTCCGGGGAAAATTACTCCTCCCCTGCAAATTCTATTTTTATCCAAAGTATTTATTGTTACAGCTGTCCCAATATCAACAGTAATTAAAGGGGGCTTAATATATTCCAAAGCTCCTATTAATCCCAATTTCCGGTCACTCCCCATACCGCTAACCAAACTGAAATCAACTATCTTTTGTATATCTAAAACATCGTTAGCATCAATCACTTGAAAATGAAAAGAAGGGTCATTGACCCAATCAAGAATTCCTCTCAACTCCTTCTCAACTCTATCATTCACAGAACTTACACAAACTTTTAGAGAATATATACTCAAACTCTCTCGGGTCAATGACCCTTGGGTTAATGACCCTTGGGTTAATGACCCTTTAGCAAATCCGACTACTCCTTTGAAGTAGCTATTAATCAGAACTTGCCAACCCTCTTTAATATCAATACTGGTCATCTCGCCAGAATAAAGAAGTTTTATCCTGCTGTTTCCGATATCAATGGCTAAAAAATCCCTTGGGTCAATGACCCTTTTTTCTTCTATCTTCATTAACAATTAACTATACATCCTAAAAGTCTATTTCTTATCCCCTATTGATAGGGGTAGGGGTGTGTTCTTCTTTCTAACTTCTAACATCCTAACTGTCTAAAAGCCTAACTATTGCTGTCTATCCTGACTTATTGCTTGCTGAATTTCTAAAAGAATCTGGTCACAAATTTGCGAAACTGCCTGTGAAAAAGCGGGGGCTATAGACTCAACTGAATTATCTTTTCTTGGATGTCTGAGTGTAAAAACCTTATTTATTAAAATTGATTTATCAATACTCATAGGTATCTTTTTAACCAAACTTACTCTTAAAGAAATGTAAACAAAATTAGTTTTCTTACTATCTTTTGTATTGTGAGCTACCATATCAATTAGTTGACCCTCTAAAATATAATCAGGTACAAGAATACTTGATGGCTTGACTACACCTCCGGTAAATACACGTAAATCATTGTATCTGGTAATAATAAAGTCCGTAACCAGGTCGGACGCAAGTGCAATCCATCTGTGATAGTAATATACCTGAACTCTGCTGTCGTCCCAAACTCCTAAGAAATGGTCTGTGTCAACTGCATCACTTACTGAAAAGTTACGAATCTGCAAAGTACCTTCTATACTGCCGCTACCTATGTTTTGCATCTCGTCTTCAATCTGAGTTAAACGATAGTAGTGAATTTCAGGATATTCTTCTCTGAGCGAAATACACGAACCAAAAAGAAGCAAGCACAAAAACAAGATAACATTTGGGTCAATGACCCTTCTACTCCTTAAAAGAGTCCTTGACTCAAAGGGTTGTTGATTCAAAGGTCTAATTATTTTAATAATCCTCATAATATTAATTATGTTATTTATACAATTTCACTTGTCCTTAACAATAAAATTCTTAAATTTCAGTATTGCAATAAGTGAAAATACTAAAAAAATTTCAAGAAATAAATAAATATTAAGTTTTAATGATATATTTTTTTTCAGATGTACATCTTGGGCTTTACAGCCGGAAGGAAAATTTAGCCAGAGAAGAACTATTATTGCAGTTTTTTAAGGTTATTAAAGATGATTGCGAAACCCTTGTAATCGTTGGAGACCTTTTCGATTATTGGTTCGAATATAAATACGTTATACCAAAATATTATTACCGGATTCTGACTGCTTTAAAAGAACTTCGGATGAAAGGAATTAAAATTGAATATCTTATGGGTAATCATGATTTTGGTCATAAAACATTTTTCAGAGAAGAACTTGACATCCCTGTTTACAATAACGACATTCAAAGAAATTATGGGACAAAAAAATTCTATATTTCACATGGGGACGGGAAAAATTATAATGACACAGGATATAAAATCTTAAAGAAAATTCTGAGAAATCCATTTGCTCAATGGTTATACGGGCTTTTACATCCTGATATCGCAGTTGGACTGGCATCAAAATCATCTAAGAAAAGCAGAAAATATACTGCAAAAAAACAATGGGGTGAAGGTGATGGAATGGAAGACTTTGCAAAAAAGCAATTCAAAATCGGATATGATATAGTTATAGTTGGCCATCGACACAAGGCGACATTCAAAAATACCGGGGAAGGAATATTTATAGACCTTGGTGGTTGGCTGGTTGATGAACCGACTTTTGCATCTTTTGACGGGAATGAAATACAATTAAGATTTGTTAAAGAATTTTTAAAAGAAAAAAACATAGGGTAGTTGACCCATAACGATAAATGTGTAAACACTTATTGATTACTAACCCATAATATTTTAATAAGAAATACAAAAAATGAATAAAAATAAATTTGTTTATTGGAAAAATTTATTTAATATTCAATATTGTTCAACATTAACTTTTGTATAATTATTCTAAAAGGGGTTTTTATGTCCAAATTCAACAAATTTTTGATTCTATTAGCATTGGTACTTTTTACCGGTGAAACCGTGTTTGCTGGAGGTATAGTTACCAATACAAACCAAAGTGCGGCATATTCAAGAATGGCTGTCCGAGACGCTTCAACTGACATGGATGCGGTTTATTATAATCCTGCAGGTTTAACTTTTTTGCCGGATGGTTTTTTTCTGTCATTGAATAATCAGTCAATATTCCAGACAAGGAAAGTAACAAATGATTATACTTACCTTAATACTGATGAATTCGACGGAACCGCATCTGCTCCATTATTTCCAGGTCTTTATACCGGATATAAAACAGGAGATTTAGTTTTCTCCTTAGGTTTTAATCCTATTGGCGGAGGTGGAAGTGCAGAATGGGAAAAAGGATTGCCATCATTCCAATTGCCGATTGCAGATTTAGTACCAAGTCTTGGCGGACCGCAAAACGCAAGTTATTCCACCGATATTTATTTTGAAGGAACCTCTGTTTACTGGGGTGTTCAGGGTGGAGTCAGCTACAAAATAAACGATATGATTTCATTCTTTGCCGGAGTCAGATATAATATGGCTCAAAATACTTATAATGGACATTTACAAAATACTCAAATTACTGTCCAACTACCTACTGCTTATTCGGGCAGAGCAGATTTGTTTTTGCAGGGTGTGGCGGCTCAATATAAAGCTGCTAAGGAACAATATGCTGCCGCAGGGTTAATGGATAGTGCTGCAAAATATGGCAAACTCGAAGCTGAGACAAATATCAAAGCATCACTTTTAGGTGACCAGGAAGCAGATGTAGAGCAGACAGGAAGCGGTATCACTCCTATATTTGGTGTAAATTTCAATCTTTTAGACAATACCCTAAATATTGGTTTGAAATATGAATTGAATACTGCAATGAAATTGAAGAATAAGACAGCAAAGGATATTAACGTAGGATTCGATGCCGAGACAATGACTTATATAACACAATTCCCCGATGGATTGGAGAAAAACTCCGATATTCCTGCATTACTTTCAGTTGGTGCTTCCTATAAAGTAACAAAAGAACTCGCGGTTGCTCTTGGTGTCCATTATTACTTTGACCAAAGTGCAAATTGGGACGGCTTACAGGATAGTCTTGAAGGAAATTCTTATGAATTCGGGCTTGGATTGGAGTATGCTTTAACTGATGATTTGCTTGTTAGTGCAGGATTTTTGAACGCAGGAAATGGTGCAGGTAATGCATATCAGACAGACTTGAGCCATTCTCTTAATAGTAACAGCATTGCCCTTGGGGGAAAATACATGATTATGGACCAATTGGCTTTAAATATTGGTTTCCTCTATACTATGTATGATGATGGCGAAAAAGAAAATATGCATGATATTGGCGGTTCAGGTATGCTCGCACCTGCAAACTATACATTCAGCAAAACAAGCACTTTAGTCGCAATTGGTTTTGACTGGTATATATTTGGTTGTTGCGAAAAGAAATAATACTTAAAATTTTACTATAATAAATCGCCCTTTAGTATATACTCAGTATTTGAGATGAGATATTAAAGGGTGATTTTGTGTTATAATCAAGTATTTAAAACAATACTCTTATCTTTCAGCCAAAAAAGAATGTTCTCGAATTGCTCATCAGTAATTTTCCAGCCTTCACGTAATTTTATTACAACTTCCTTTTCATTTATATGGTATGTTGTATCTGAAAGCATTAGCTCCAGAATTTCCAATAAAATTGATGTTTTACTGATAAAGGAACTGTCAGAAAATTCTTCAATAATGGAATCAAGACTTTTATTTTGAACTTGGTAATCCACGAGATTCATTTCATTTCTGCAACGGGATATCCAATTTTTTTCAATTGGTGAAAATTCAGAGTCGCAATGAGCGATATGATGGGCAAGTTCAACAAAATTTTCCTTCTCCTTTTGATTCAATACTCCTAAAAACATATTTCACCTGAATAATTGTTTTACAAAATGATGAATTAATTAATCAAAAGTTAAGAAAAAACTTTGATAATTGAAAAAATATTCTTAAATATGGGTAATATTATATAGTACTAAAGGAAATAGTCATGAAAAAAATACTAAGTTTCTTATTAATGCTCCTGATTGTCTGTTGTTTTATTGAATGTACGGACAGTTCTTCACCTATTGTTAAGAATCCACCGAGGGAACTAAGAACTTCCGAAAAAGCAATCGTTAGTTCATCTCAGAATTTTGGTCTCAACTTATTCAGGGAAGTTAATAAAGAGGAAGGTGACAAAAATGTATTTATTTCACCTTTGAGTGTTTCAATGGCACTTGGTATGACATACAACGGTGCCGACGGAATTACACGTGAAGAAATGCAAAAGACACTCGAGTTGATTGGTTTGAGCGATATGGAAATAAACGAATCCTACAAAAGTCTTATAAATCTTTTAAGGGGACTCGATGATAAAGTGATTTTTCAAATTGCAAATTCAATTTGGTACCGATTGGGATGGCAATTCGAAGAAGACTTTCTGAATATTAATAAAACATACTTCGGTGCCAGAGTTAGTGGTTTGGATTTCGATGACCCACAAGCACCTGTCATTATCAACAAATGGGTGGAAGACAATACAAACGGTAAAATAAAGGAAATTGTAGAAGCTCCCATCGATCCTTTGACTGTCATGTTCCTTATAAATGCAATTTATTTTAAAGGTAACTGGACTTATGAGTTTGATAAGAAATTAACCAAAGATGGAGAATTTATTAAGCATGATGGTTCAAAAGTATCATGCAAGATGATGGAACAGGAAAGTAAGTTCCATTATTTCTATAACGAAGATTTTCAGGCAGTGGATTTACCTTACGGAGACGGACTATACAGAATGACTGTACTTTTACCTCGTGAAACAAAAGATATTGATATCTTTATCGAGGAATTTAATAATGCGAATTGGAGCAAATGGATGAGTAGTTTTACTGAACAGGAAGGGCTGTTATATTTACCAAAATTTAAGCTCGAATATGAAATTTCATTAAATGAAGTACTAAAAGCTTTAGGTATGGAATCTGCTTTTACTGGTAAAGCAGATTTTACGAGGATGTTTAAACCGGGTGGTTTGTTTATCAGTGAAGTCAAACATAAAACATTCGTTGATGTAAATGAAGAAGGCACAGAAGCGGCGGCAGTTACTTCTGTGGAGGTTGGTTATAAATCTGCACATGGTTTTGGTATGTATGTCAATCGTCCTTTCGTTTTCGTAATACGTGAAAATCATTCAGGGACGATATTATTCATTGGAAAAATAGTCGAACCAATGTTATAGATTTTAATGTTACAATTTTGGAATGTCATCTTGACATATCCCGATTTATCGTGGAGCTTGCCGAAGGATGAAAATAAAATCAACCGATGGGTTAACCCATCGGTTGATTTTGTATTGATTCTTAAATTTTAGCAGAACTTTCCTTCTAATCTTATCTTCCTGCTGACTTCGAACAGTTCTTTGTCGGTTTCTGTTTTGAAGTTAGAGGCAATTTCTTTGTATGCTTTTAATGCCCAATCTTTATCATCGAATAAATCAACTATGCCTTCTGTCCACGATAGCTTGTCTTTCGGAGAACTTAACTTACTCCCGTAAGCATATAGCTTCTTAATCTCTTCGGGTTTGAATTTCAAAGTTTTAAGTCTCTCTGCAAATTTATGGAATTGCACTGCCGAATCAAGTCCCTGAACAGCTTTTTCTAGATACATTGCAGATGCTTTATCATCTTGGAACAGTTTTGCAAGATATGCAATATAAGCAAATGTAAACTCATCTCCACCGGTTTGTGCCGCTTTTTCTAAAAGATGAATTGACCAATTTCCGTCTCCTGTCAAATGATTAACTGCTTTTGCCAAATCAGTATAATTGTATGCTGTCTTATTTGAATTCGAATCAATATTTTCTTCCAAAGTTTTCAAATATCTCCCGGCAAGTTCTTTACCGGATTCTTTATCAGGCATTTCTTCAATTGCAAGACGGCAAATACCACAGTAATCGAAAAAGAATTTGGCTTTGTTTTCAAACAGGTCATTCAATATTGATTTAATCCAAATGCTGTCATTTAAATATTTTGCAATTGACTGTATAAGTTTTCTATAATTATCAACATTGAACTGTTGCGAATTCAGTTTTTCCAAACCCGCCTTTAAGAGCTTTTGAGCATAGTATTTATCTTCAAGTTCAGCCATCATATCGTCAACAATCAATCTCAAATCCTTAAATGTCTTAGCAGATTCCTCCCGTTTTTGATATGCATCATATTTTTCCTGGTTCCGTTCTCTTTTCTCCAGTTTTTCGTCAACACGTTTTATCCAATCGGCATCATCAGGAAATTTTTCTTTTACAGCTTTATTGACATCCTTCATTTCATTAAGATTAGTTAAAACTTCTTCGGCTGTACCCAATAATTTTGCTGAATATTCCAAATCTTTCAAAACATCAAATGCCTTGTTTGTTAACTGCAACAGCTCAGGAGTTGTCCCGGCAATATTTTCCGCAGTTTCAAGGATACTTTTTCCGAATCCCTTGTCATCAATGCTTGATATAACAGCATCAAATAATTCAATATAAACAGGGAATTTTTCAATCTTTTCAAGAGCTTTTTTGTAAACATCTTTTGCTTTTGTTTTGTCTTCCAGATTTTTAATTATATCTGTTGAAAGGAGCATCAAATCCTGAGGAGAATCCATGCTTTGCTCAGCTCTTTCATAAATACCTTTTGCATATTCTTTGTCTTTTAAATCATCAACAGCCGCCTGAGCCAGAGCAGTCAAATCCTTTGCCGTCGTCATTTTGCTTTCTGCTCTCTGGTAAAACTTCTTTGCAAGGTCTGTATTATCCATATCAATTGCTATAGTCTTTGCAAAGGCAAGAAGTTTGTCCTTATCATTAATATCCTTAAGCCCTTTTTCGTATCCTTCTGCAGCTGAAACTTTGTCTTTAAATAAATTCCAATAACCATCAGCTAAATCAATATTTTCTTCACCTGTCATAGCAAATTCTTTGCCGCTTTCGAGAAGTTCTTTGGCTTTGCCTGCATCTCCCAAGGTCATGTATCCTTTAGCTAGCAATACATAATCTTTTGTGAACTGAGCATCATCTTCAACTTCTTCAAGAGCAGATTTTGCCATTTCCTTGTCATCGAATAACTCTAAAATAGCATTTGCATACTCGACCGTTTCGCTTATTCCGTCAACTTTTTTCCCAAACTTTGCAAAGAATGACTTGGCAGTTTCCTTGTCACCGGATTCTTTTATAATGGTTTTTGCCAGCTCAACATAATCTTTCAACTCTTTCAATTGTCCTTCCACTTTTCCAAGCAGATGTTTTGCCAGTTCTGCATCACCCAAATCAGATTGAACATAATTGGAGATTGCTAAAATCTCATTAACTTTTTTAGCAGAATCAGCGGCACTTTCTAAAAGTTCTTTTGCCTTATCTTTATCACCTAAAAATACAGCTATGCTATGCCCAAGCTGAGCGGTTTCCATTGGTTCGAAACAAGCGCCTTCAGCTTCCTCGTACATTTCTTCGGCAGATTCTTTGTTGCCTAATTTTATATAAACTTCAGCAACGCTAATATAATCTATAGGCAACGAGCAATCGCCTTCAGCAGAATCCAAAAGTTCTTTTGCATAAGCTTCGTCTTTTGGTTCTGTCAAAGCTTCCATTGCCAATTTACAATAATCTCCCACAGTTTTGCATTCGGCTTCCCGTTGTTCAAGGTCTGCTTTTGTAGCCATTATTTAACTCCCATAATATTTATCATAATAATTTTTTTTGTTATCAGTTATCAGTTTTCCGAAATCTACTTTTCTAAATAATACTCTACTGCTTCCTTATTACACAGAGTTCCACAGAGAATTCATAGAGTCACACAGAGTTTTTTTCACCATATTCAATCGCTCTGCGATTATTTATTTCTTCCAGTCTTTCTGTCCTTTGTCAATTATCAATTGTTAATTGTCAATTGCGAAGCTACATCTCCTTATATGGATTAGGACCAACTCCCTCAATTGTTTTGGCAAAGTTGTTCAATATTTCCGGTAACTTGTCATACTCGTCAAGTGACAACATATGCAACTCAACCCTTTCCGGTTCAAGAACAAGTTGTTTTAGTTTTTCCTGAACATTTTCCATCCTCTTGTTTGCCAATTCACTTCCTTTGATGAAGTGGCACTGATAATCATCTCCGTATTTACAACCAAATAATATAGCTCCGTCAAAACCCTGTGAAAGCGAATCAGCAATCCAGCTTGTACTGACTGACCCAAGACACCTTACTGGAATTATTCTGATGTAAGGAGAAATTTTGATTTTCTTTCTCGCAACAATATCCAAAGATGGATAAGCATCATTTTCACACATGAATGCAATGATTCTTGGCGTTGCTTCCCCGTCTTCTTCTTCTGTCGGAATATAAATTGACTTAATCATTGCTGAAACAATCTGAACAGAATAATTCTTAAAACTGATAATTCTTTCAGGACACGCACCCATGCAAATTCCGCATCTTCTGCATCTGTTAGGATTTGGCTGTGGGGTTCCCTTCACGTCTTCCTGCAATGCTCCAAAAGGACATTCTTCAGTACAACGCTTACATTGAGTACATCTTTGGAAGAAGAAATCAGGATATGTTTTATCACCGCTTCTCGGATGAACGGCTGTTCCTTTTCTGATGTTTTCAATACATTGAATTGCTTTTAATGCCGCACCAAACCCATCATTTTTTGCTGTATCCGTATCC
>CAZEHW010000061.1:0-15959 GCA_964511865.1 uncultured Hyphomicrobiales bacterium
AAATCCTGTTATTGATAGAATAACAATGCATGCTTATGAAATCACTTTCTCTCATCCAGGGACAAATGAATTAGTGAGTTTCAGAAGTGAATATCCACGTGACTTCTCCGCATTATTACAAGTCTTAAGAAAATATTCAGCATTACCCGATTATTCTGTATATAATCAATAGAAAACAATAGTCAATAAAAATTATTTATATTAATAAAAAACCCGTTGTCCTTTTGAACAACGGGTTTTATAATACCGAATATTATTTAAAAATAATATTACTTCACTACTGACATCTTGCCTGTCATAACTTTATCAGCTACAGTAAGTCTGTAGATGTAAGTACCACTGGCAACCTTGTTTCCACTGTTATCAACAGCATTCCAAATCTTTGTATATGAACCTGCAGAAAGAGTTTCATTTGTTAATGTATTAACAACATTTCCGTAAATGTCAAGTACTTCCAAAGAAACATTTGCATTTTCAGGAATTGAGAAGCTCAATGTTGTAGCTTCGTTCAATGGATTTGGTGTGTTTGGCATAAGCACAATGCTTCCCTTTTCGGTGTAAGTTAATGTAACGATATTTGAGAAATCGTCACATGATTGTGTACCGTCAAGGTCAATTTGTCTCAGCTTATACTGATAAGTGGTGTTTGGAATCAAATCTGTATCAACGAAATTGTATTCGTGTGGTACATTCGATGTTCCATGACCGTTAACAAATTCAGGCATTGTATTCCAATCATTATTTTCTGAACCAACAACTTTTCTTTCAACATAGAAACCGTGGTTGTTAACTTCTGATGCTGTCTCCCAAATAAGGTCAATAGCACCCTGACGAACTGAACCCTTGAAATTAGTCAATTCAACAGGAATATCACAATCTTTGAAAGGATATGTAGTGCTGTATGTTCTATGACCAAGATAAGGAACTATTAACGGCATCCATGTTCCTCTTGACAGAGTAGCTGTAGCTCCCTGATCATTTGGTGTAAATCCCTGATGGTCTAAATGAGCATAGGATGGATTACCTAAAGTTGCCATAAATTGTTCCCAGGAACCACTGCCTAAACCATTTTCAAAAGCAAAGAAATTCTTATTCAATTGATTGCTTAGTTTATCTCTTATCCTGAATGATTTCTCAATGTTCAGATAAATACCCGAAGAACCGTTTTTGTCGTCTGTTTCGGGATTGTTGTAGTATAAGTTTGTACAACGCATACCAACTCTTGATTTTGAAGCACCAAGTTCAATACCTGTTTCACCAAGCTGTGATACAGCTACCCAATAAATTCCTTTCTTAAGGACAATCGGTTGAGGTAACATAACAAATACAAACTGATCCCACATAGTAGAATCAAGCAACTCATCAAATCCTCTTGTAGTTTCTATAAGCGAACCTGGTATTTGATTTGATGGGATATTTTCGCCATCATACATCCTATATGCAATATGATCCGGAGATTGATTCTTTAGACCAAAGAATGCTCCGTAACCGTAGATAGTGTCTTCGGAAGTCAATTCAAACTTCATAGCAATGCTTCCTGAACCACCGTCTCCACCTGCATCTCCGGCTTCCCAGGTTGGGAAGTTATTGAACCATTTAGTATAAGCGCCGGCTCCTGAGGAACCACCCATTTTATAACCTTTTGTAGTAAGTCCTCTGCCGTATTCACCAGTCATAGCGTGAACATCATTGGAAGCACGACGTAAATTATTTGCATCTGCTACCGGATGATAAGCATACATTGGACCGAATGTTATTGTAAAAGCACTATAAGTTGTATCGTTCAATGGTTCCAAATCTCCACCCGGAACATAAACATCACCGATAACAACATATTTACCCGGAGGTGAAAGTCTTGCATTCCAGTTAGGCATAGTAATAGGTTCGTCTGAGCCCGGTCTGAGGAATGGCATTTGTTTTGACCTGCAGTAAATAGGTAAAGTTCTCATCAATATCCAACGAGCAGAATCTTTCGCTCTTTGGTTATAATATGCGAATTCATCAAGTCTGTCCTGATAATCTTCATCATCAGGTGAACCTCTCCAAACCCATGATTCAGGTGGGAAGAACATAGCTTGGAAATCAGATTCTCTAACAATAGATGCTTTAACCCAGAATGACGGAGCCTGTCTGCTCGTATTATTGGTCAAAGACATTCTGATTGGTATGGCAGTTGCCTGACTGGCAGGTGTAATCGTATAAGGCCAGTCAATTTCAACTCTTGACATTTCAATATCAACTACTTCATTGTCAGTATAAAGAATTCTGACATTATCTACATAGAATGGATCTTCATCATCAGCAATCGTTGTTGATCCTAATTGGTTGTTTCTAGCGTAAACACGTACTCTGAATCTGAAATACTTAGCTCCTTCGTCAGGTGCTGTTATGAATGTATCAGGAATCGGGACATATAATTTCTTATATTCAAAATCAATACCATCGTCATAATAATCGTATCTTAAACCATTAGGATTTCTTTGACCTGTATATACAGGTGGAGGAAGTGCAGAGTCTTTATCTGATTCCAAGAAACCAACCATGTAACCACCACCGCCGAATAGAGTATACGCAGACATTTTCTTTTCTGTTGGTGCACCATTTCTTCTAAGATGCCATCTCCAATTGTCTGTAGCAATATTTGTGATAAATGTTCCATCCCTCCATGCAGGAGAAGGTCTTGCAAATTCAACATGAATCTGGTCACATAACTCGTTGGTTGAGGATGCACCATAGTTAGGATGATAAACTGAATACCAGTTAGATCTTACAACTCTTTGTTCGCAACCTACTAATGTACCATCACACCAGCCTCTTTCCCAGTCTGAGTTATATGTTGACCTTTGAACAGCTAATGTTAATACGGCACCTTTTTTATTCATCATATCAACAGGGAATGAACGTATTTCATAACCGCCCCAAGCACCGTTCCCAACAACTGATGGCGGAGGTCTATGAATTTTTATTACAGGTGAAGCAACTTTCACTCCCGGATATACTTCGTCATTTTCACATAAGAAATTGCCTCTTGGTGGAAGCGGATTCTTGGAAACCTGGTCGCCCGAAGCTACAGTGGCACCAATACTTACCCATTTGAAAACAGATGGAATTGGCGTTGCTGCACCGGAATTGTCAGGTACAATGTGAAATTCTGTTACATCATCAACAAATGGTTCGTCATTCGGTATATGTCTCATTACCCAGAATCTGAGATTTAATGTGTCATCAAATGGCCACATATCACCGAACCCTTCGCCAGTCCTTGGATCAGTAGGGTCAACCATTAGATATGCCTTCATCAAACCTATGTTCGACATAAACAAATCATTTGGTTCAAATGGTGGAAAGTAAACCTGAACAAAGCCATATGGAGGAATTCCATTCCATGGTAATTTCAAAATATTACTTCCATCATAATAATCAGCATGCATGGTGTCAGCTTCATAGTTTGCACCGCTCAATTTTACTTTTGATAGAATTATTTTTTCGAAAGCTTCATCACCTATTTTACGGGCAATAGCTGTACTGTCAACCTTCAAATATTTGTTGTAAAGAGGTCTTCTTGTTGCCTGGTTAATAATTGCACAGCGAACTCTAAAATTCAAATCCTGTGGTTGATAATTAACCCCAGTCGGACCCTGAATATCATTAGATAGGTTTTGAACAATAGCAACTGGTTGTAATTGACCAACCTGTTCGTGACCTGCAAGAATTTCATAATCCGGCGCCTGAGCTGTCAAAACCTTTTCTGTAAAATCAGTAGCTCCTTCTTCTTGTTTTCTAACTCTGAAACCAAGGTCAACTACACGAAGAGTATTCTTCCATGCTTTGAATTTTACAGCTTGAGTTGGTTCAGGATAACCCGGATGATTGTTTCCTGTATAATATTTTGACCAAACATAGGTATAGTTGTTATAATCTGAAGCCCAAGGAAATGTACCGGATGTTATATCCTTGGAATCATAATTTTGATGACGTCCACTTCCAAAAACTCCTGAATGTGTATTGAACAATAACAATTGCTTACCTTCTGTCAGATAAATTGAATAAGTTTTTCTTCCATTTATTCTGTCATAGTTGAAAGTAATTGAGTTGTCTGTTTTATCAAGAATAATCTGACCGCTTACAGATATATAACCATTATCGGCGGCAGTCATTGCATTTGGATTTACAGAGGCATCACTACTGGTTGGATCAAGCGTATAAGTTAATCCCGGGTAGTAAAGTATAGAACCCTTTAACTGCATCTCAACAAAATAGACAATCAACTTATTCGGTGCTTTATAGAAATATACTTTACCTCTGTCTCTAGATGTCTGTGCATTCGCATCCCATTGGGATAAATAGCCGTCTCCCCAAAAAGGAGCAATTATTGGTACTCCGCAAGTATTACGCGCAGTCATTACCAAATTTGGGTTTGTAGAACCTGCTATTCCTGCTGCAAGTTCACGCATAAGTCCATCAGTAGTTGCATCTGCTGTTCCATCTGAGGATAAGTTTGGAGGTCTGAGGAACCAATCAAAACTGTGAGTATTATAGCAGTTATCCACCTGAGGATCAGTATAAGTATTGCCTTCAACTTTTCTTTGAGGCGGAGTAGCATTGTCGTAGAAATACCTTCCGTTAGCCAGCATGATACCACCATTTGTAAATACATAGAAACTGTCATACTTCATGCCCATGTATTCAAAATCAAATCCAATTGGAATTGGACCTGCAAAAGCGTTATCAACCGAATCTTCAGGAATGGCATCATTCCTAAAAAATCTGTAGCCGTCATTTTTTCGGCTGGGATCTTCAAAAAAAGCAATATCTCTTTGATTTGGACCGGATAATATTCTTCTCCAGTTCAAAGCGTCGTCGAGTGTATCAACAAATACATAATCCGGCATCCATGGTTTTCCTGCGCGGTCACCACTATGTACGAAATAGTATCCGGTTGATATGGCTGCATCGCCTTTAGGATTGACTATCGGGTCATTCGCGGTAGGGTTACCAGTTTTCCTAAATGGCAAAGGGTAACTCGTGCCTGGGAATGCCCCACCGAAATCAACGGGCTCACTCTTCCGAAGCAGCTCAACTTTAAAATCTTTACTGTCTTTCGCGAAAGTATTTAGGGATAACAGTAACCCGCAAAATACAGTAAATAGTATAATGAATCTTTTCATAATGATTCCTTTATATTGGTTAAACAAAATATAATTTATTATATTAAACTTTTTATTAGTTAAACGTTTATTTATTATCTTTTCCATATTTATTATCCTTTCCATTTGCAATCTTGTATTTATTGTTATCACTGACTTATATATTTATCATATAATAACATTAATGATATTGACTAAAATATAAACTACAATTTAATAAAAACTTTGAACTTGCACAAAATGTTTCAAAATATTGTGTAAAGTATTTTTTTTATTGTTTTAGCTTTCACTCCTACTCAATTTTCATAGAACATTTTCTTTGTAAATCTCATTAACTATTTAAATTTTCAAGTAACATAGTCATAAATAAAAGTTTTAAAATTTTTGTATTTCTTCTATATACAATAACACATGAGAAGGCAAATCGTCTCAGAAATATATGTGAATAATGGCAAAAAATCGACGAACAGCATGTTTAATGCTATGAACGACATTTTTTAAGCGGTGAATGACTCCAATTTTCTCTAAAAAACACACAAAATGTCTTAAAAATGAATGTTTTCAGGGATTTGTGATGATAAATTAATGTGAATTTAATCATATTTTAACTTTTAACCACTTCTTTTGTTGCAAACTAAGCAATCCAATTCCGGCAAAAAAGACCTGACTTAGCAAAATTGCTATCCAAATTCCATTTTCATGCAAGCTTGTGTAATGTGAAAGAATATACGCTAATGGTAATTGGAAAAGGTAAAGAACTATTATCACCAGTTTCAGACTTCGGAAGTAATCACCCGCACCGCTTATTACACGTATGGTTAATAAACCAATGGAGAAAAATACATAAGAAAAGGATATTATCTTAAGGTAGATATCAGTCATATCCAGCAATGCAGTATCGGTAGAAAATAGCATTGCAAAATATTTACCAAAAAAGAAGACAAGAATACCCAAAAATATCATAAGAAATGAAACTTGTTTCACAGCAGATTTGTGAAATTGGAAAATTCGTTCAACTTGATTAGCACCCAGATTTTGACCGGTTATAATTTCAAGCGCAACACCTACTGCAAAAATACTCATGAAAACAAAAAGGTCAACTCTTAATCCAATCATATAGGTTGTAAGAACAACTGTTCCAAATAGAGTAGTCATCCATGTTAAAATCATTCTGTTCAAACTTATTGATACAACCTGCAATGAAGCAGGAATTCCGAGTTTTAGAATTTTTCTTATTATTACAAAATCAAATCTGAAATTCTTAAAGGATACTTCAATTTTCTTGTAATAACCGAACAGCACAATTAATGCAATTACGCTTCCTAATGCCTGTGAAATTGCCGCAGCAAATCCTGCACCATAGACGCCCCATTCAGGAAAAGGACCAAAACCAAAAATAAACAAAGGTGCTAAAATTGCATTAATAACATTTGCAGAAATTAGTATCACCATAGGAATCATAGAATTTCCGGTTGACCTTATCATTGAATTTACTTGAAATATCAGAAAATTAAAGGGAATTCCATATGATATTATTGATAAGTAATCATAAGAGAGTTGCCTCACCTCTCCATTTAGATTTAATAAGTCCAACATTACATTAATTGACAAATTTAAAATAACCGCTATCGCAATTGCGAAAATAAACATGAAAGCCAAACCTTGTGCCGCAGTTTCCCCTGCTTTTCTGTAATTTAATTCACCGACTCTTCTTGCAACAATTATTCCTGTACCTACGCCAAACCCTATACCGATACCAAATGAGAAAAATAAAAGTTGTTCCCCAACACCTACAGCCGCGATTGCATTTGAACCAAGTCTGCTGACATAAAACATATCCACCCATGCATAGAGCATATGGATAAGAAAACTTATCGTCAAAGGTAAGGAAAATCTCCTCAAACTTGAATCAATAGGACCCGATAATAAATCTACATTTGCCATTATTTATTCTATTTTCGTTATTAAGTAATAAAGCAACGTATTAACTTAATTTTTGTTTGCTAAAATATTTCATTTAAGATTAAGAATAGTGTATATAGAAAAATAATAACATTATTTGTAAATTTGTAAATGTTTTAATCAAAGAATTCAATATTATGTTTATAGATATTATTTTTTTAATTGCATTTTGTATTTTTTTTCTGAGAGTTTTAGTTTCTTACATAGGAGCTATCAAAGAACGAAATAAAAATGTTTTTCAAAATTTTTCCGATGAACCCTTTAAACTCTCTGTCGTAGTTCCGGCAAGGAATGAAGAAAATACAATCAAGGATTGTATTGAATCAATATCCAAGAGCAATTATCCCAATGATAAATTTGAAATTATTGCGGTAAATGACCGCTCAACAGACCGTACATTGGAAATTCTGACTGATTTGAAAAGCACTATCAATAATCTATCCATCATTAACATTGATGATAGTATTAAGAAAAAAAATCTATCCGGTAAACCCGGTGCTTTACAGGCAGGTATAGAAAGTGCTGAAGGTGAAATTATCATTATGACAGATGCTGACTGTGTAGTAAATCCGGATTGGCTCTTAACTTTATCTAAGACTTTCGAGGATAAAAATATTGGTATGTCAGCCGGTTACACTGCAATAAAATCAAAAACGATGTTTGATAAAATTCAATCAGTTGAATGGACTTATCTTCATACTTTGGCTACTTCCGGAGTAGGATTTGATATTCCTTTAAGTTGTTATGGAAACAACCTTGCTGTACGAAAAAATGACTTTGATTCAATTGGTGGATACCATAGTGTAAGTTTTTCTGTAACCGAAGACCTTGCACTTATGCACGCCATTCACCGAAGCGGAAAAAAAATAAGATACCTCACAATGCCTGAGGCAACAATAACAACTATACCTTGTCCTTCATTTAAAGAATATTTGAAACAAAAGCATAGATGGACTATTGGTGCTATGGATTTAGGATGGATAGCCGTACTTTTTGTTCTTACATCATTTGCAATGTGGTTTGGTATTGTATTGTCCATATTCACATGTCAGCCGCTTTGGCTGCTTTCATTTTTCATATTAAGAATTGCCGGTGATTCCTTAATAACAATACCAAGTGCTATAATTTTAAAAAAGAAAGAAATAATTCCATGGGTTGTTCCATCAATTTTCTTTTTTATGTTTATGGAATTGCTTGCTCCTTTTTTCCTGTTAAAAAGAGATGTTAAATGGAAAGGACAGACGTTTAGCAATGTATAATGTAAAATAAAGCATAGGTTTGATTGCTTGAGTTAATCTTGAGTAGATTTTTGCTTTCTCATCACCATTAGCATTCTGACAAAATAATAGATAAATGAACCTGACAATAATGCAGTAGAAATCAAAACTCCCCAAAAGACAATTACATCAATATTAAGAATCATAAACATCAGGGTAAGACCTAAAATTGTAACTGTCAACTTTCCTAAAATATTTGATGGAAGAACCCATCCGATTTTTTTGGAAGCCCAAAGACCCCCCAACATTAGTAAAAAATCCCTCCCCCATATCAATGCTGCAAACCAAACCGGCATTCTACCTTGAATTAATAGCATGATAACTACAACTCCAACAAAAAGCTTGTCAGAGACAGGGTCAATTATTTTTCCAAATTCAGTAATCTGATTGAATCTCCTTGCAAAATAGCCATCAAGGTTATCTGTGATTGAGGAAAGAAACCCTAAAAGAACAGCTATTACATTTTCCTGATGCCAAAGGGCAATACCCATTGGAATAACAAGCAATATCCTCAACATACTTAATATATTTGGCAGATTCCAGATTTCATTCTTATTAATCATATTATTTCTTTTTTCTTATATAAACTAAAGCCAAAACCAAAGATAATAAAATTCCGGGAATCATAGGTTCTATTTCTGAAATATATCTCGAATTAATAAAAAATGTTCTCATTAATGTCCAAATAAATGACAATCCCGATGAAGCTATCATAATAACAATTGCTCTTTTTGGTTTGATTATAAATTTATTGCTGTAACTGAATAGCATAGGCACTAATAATCCCGGAATAGCTATCGAAGATGTTTTATATATTAAATCAACAGCTGAAGGGATTACAATAGCTAATAAAACGCTAATAAATGAAGTAACTATCAGACCAAACTTGATTAAAGATTTTGTCTGATATGACTTCAATTTTTTAAATATTTTCCTCAGAGGTTTTAATATATCATTACCAATTGTTGCGGCACTGATAAAAGCATAACTGTCAAGGGTTGACATAATAGTCGCCAATAATGCAACAACAAACAATCCTTTCCACAATACCGGCAAAACATTATCACCCAATACCGGAAATGCCATAACTGGATTATCTACTAAATAATATGCTTTAGCATAAAGCCCGGTTATCAAAGTCATTGTGTCAAATATCACCCAGAAAAAGACCGAAATAGCTATTCCCCGTTTAGCCGTTTTTGGAGTTTTTGCCGCCGCACATCGCTGATGAAATCCCGGGTCAATAAATGTTTGCAATGCGATTATAAACCAACTTAAAACATATTGCCATGAATAAGCTCCGGATAATTCTTTGTGATGGACAGGAAGTTCATTCAGCATACCGGTTATGGAACCATGAACATTCAAAGTAAAAAATAACAAAACTCCAAACCCAAGATACATCAAAACAAATTGAACAGAATTTGTCAAAATATCAGCTCTGAATCCACCAGTATAAATATATGCCAATGACAAGAAAGCACCGATTAAAATACAGAACCATAAAGCCCATCCGGTAAATAAATTTATCATTATTCCAAGCATCAGAACATAAGCGGCAGGAATCGTTATTATCAGAACAATAAAGGAAGATAGCCATGCTGTTCTATTCCCGTAAGCTCGGTTCATCTGCTCGGGAATAGTTTTAACTTTTGATTTTCTGATTTTTCCTGCAACAAAATAAGCAAAAAGAAGAGCGGCTATATAGTAAGGAAATGCAAAACAAACCCATGCCACAATCCCCCCCTTATATATAAATTCACCCATTCCGAGAATATTACCATACCATGTGGCAACAAGAGTTGCAATAAAAAGAGGAAGAGTAACCTTTCTGCCTGCTAACAAAAAATTTATAGTTTTATTTCCTGATTTTTCTTTTTTTCCGGCAACAAAAAAACCTACATACAATACTATGAAAAGGTATATAATTATTACCAGCCAATCAAGAAAATCTAATGTCATATATTATATGAGTAAATTTAAAGGATATATAAACCAAATGAAAGACAATGACTAAAGAGAATGCTTCGTTTTGCTTTCTGGTTGCTAACTTAAAAAATTTCTAATTAGAGCTAAATAAAAAAATCATTTTATTAGTAATGGTTTAAGCTTATGAACTATAATTTCAATAGAGGACAAACCGTCATCAATATCTTTAAAAATATTTTTTGCTTGGTATTTCTGATCAGGAAGTTTTGTCCTGACGTCATAAACATATGCATTAATTAATAGTTTCCCCGCTCTGATGTAAAAATTACCGGAAACAACTTTTTCCACATTCAGCGATGTTACTGCCTTCCACATATCAGAAGGATATTGCGGATTTGTCGGGTCAAGATTCAATTCTGCAAGTAAATCCTCAATTGAATCTGCAGGTACAAGCTGAAATTGCTGTTGTTCAGTATCAAGTGCCAGCAAAGCTTTTTGCAATGAATCCTGTAAATGATAACACCAGATATTCAAATCAATTTTACCTTCCTGATTTTGAAAGGGCAAAACGGCAATGCGTGTCTGCGATTGCACATTAGAAACAATTGCTAAATTAATAAAAATAGCAAATAATAAAAATCGAAATAAGCTCTTCATAATAACCTCAATAGTTTAGAACAAGAAATATCTATTTATTTAGTTGAGCATCAACAAAGACTTTCATTTCATTGAATGCCTGCTTAATCTTCTCTCCCAACTCGAATGCTTTATCCCAATTCTCTTCTTTGGAAGCACCCATTAGCTCAATACCTAACTGTGCAGTTTCGTCAAAACCGAACTGAAAGCATGAACCTTTGATAGTATGTCCGAAACGGTATAGCTCCTTTACATCCCGTTCTTTGAGTATAACAGGTAACTGATTATCAATATCTTTGAACCATGTTTCCAGAAACTCAGGTAACAGTTCAACAATAAACGGATCGTCAGGAATCTTCATAAATCTCTCCTCTCAATAAATAAAAAATGTTATTGAAAAAGCTATAAGCCGAATTCTGTCTTGGGTCACCCCGAGGCAATAATTTATCTGGGAGCAATGTCGCCACTGCCCTCATGCAGCCTACCCGAATACGCAGCTTAATGATAAATTACCAAAAAGCATTGGGCGGACAGCCCTCAGACGTACCCTTATTTGGCTTTGCTCCGCGTCGGGTTTACATAGCAAATCCGGTTGCCCGAACTTCTGGTAAGCTCTTACCTCACCTTTTCAACCTTACCTCCATGACTCCCGTATGGGACGGATTGGCGGTATTCTTTCTGTTGCACTTTCCGTCAGCTCACCCCATGGGGTTTACTGCCTTCGCGTTACGAAGCACGCTGTCCTGTGGAGTTCGGACTTTCCTCATCCCAATAAATTGGAATGCTATTGCCCACTTTTCCAATAACAAAGTTTAATTATCAAATAACATTATTCACAATTATTTTATTATAAAACAATATTAACAAATTTTTGTGATTAATCAAAATAAATACTTAAAAATAATATTATATCCTCCATTACGTATTTATTTCAAATTAGTTTATGTTAATTTTTAACTTATTGTGTATAATTTTAAAAAAATATTATTTCTTATATTGTTTGTGATTGCTTTTAAGTATGAAGCAAAATCGCAGATTAAAGGTATTGAAACTCCTAATGAACCTAAAGACACAACCTATACTTATATATCTCCACGTCCCTTGATTTTCGATCCGGAAACAACTGATGAGGAAAAATCAGCTTGGGGTATAGATATGGTATTCTCCGGTAATGGCTTTGGCTTAGGTTTTTTTTATCAAAGAAAATTCCTTACTGATTGGTGTTTCTTCTCGAATTTATATTTTTCAGGAGCCAGAAATACAGACGAACTTGAATTCTATGATTATAATAACCAGATGTATTTTATACCGGACAAAATAAACAGACTTTATATGATACCTTTAACTATAGGTATTCAAAAATACCTGTTTAAAGACATCCTCTATGAAAATTTACAGCCATTTATTAATGCGGGATTTGGACCAACATTAATAATTTCTGCTCCATATTTGAATTACGAAAATAAATTTTTTAGTGCTTTAGGGAAATCTGATATATTCGGAAGGATGGGAGGTTTCATTGGGCTTGGAGCAAATGTCGGTTCAGGCAACAAAGCTTTTATGTCACTAAACATGAGATACTACTTTATACCATTCGGAAATAATGGCTTGGAATCTGTCAAAGACAGTCCGATTAAAGATTTTGGCGGATTATTCCTGTCTCTCAGCTTGGGAGCAAAGCTTTAACTAATCATACTAATATACCCCAAAAAAATATTTCAAATTTCCTGTAACTTTTTGACAGTTCCCAACGTCTATTGGATTAGAAACTAATTTTATAGTTAATAAACTAATAATTTAGTTGTATAACTAAATTATTAGTTGTAAATTGCAGAAAAATGATTAACAATAGGTAGTGAATATGACTGAACTAACAAAAGCGGAAGAAGAAATCATGCAGGTCCTGTGGAAACTTGACAATGCATTCGTCAAGGATGTAATCGAAGAATTACCCGAACCGAAACCTGCGTACAACACAGTTTCTACTATAATAAGGATACTCGAAAAGAAAGGTTTTGTAGAGCATGAAGCTTTTGGAAAAACTCACAGGTATTTTCCCTCAGTTTCAAAAAAAGATTATACAAAGGTATTCCTCAAAGGATTTGTAAATAACTATTTTAGTAATTCTTACAGGCAGATGGTATCGTTTTTCGCAAAGGAAAACAACTTGAGTTTAAAGGAATTGGAAGAAGTCCGCACACTTGTCGAAGAACAAATGTCAGAAAAAATATCAAAAACAAAGAAAGGGAAAATGAAATGACATCATTTATCACTTATATGCTCGAATCTGCAATCTGCATCACAATTTTTTATCTGACATACAGATTGCTGTTTCACCGTGATACATTTTTCACAATTAACAGGTTTTTCCTGATAACCACCTTGTTTTTAGCAATGCTTATACCGGCATTCTCTGTTTCAACAGGGAGCGAAAGCGAAGCGATGTATTACGGTGCAATTCAAACGATAATAGTAACTGCGGATAATATCGAGCAAACCGTCAAATCCGGTTTAAGTTCATGGGAAATTGCTGCTATCATTTACCTGACCGGTTTGGTGATTTTCACAATAAGGTTTTTAGTGCAGATGATTCAATTAATAATAATTATACGTAAATACGGAATAAATAGAATTCTTGGTTATAAAATAGTTTTCACTGAAGGCAAGTTTGCACCCTTCTCGTTTTTCAATATCATTTTCCTGAACGAATCTTTTATGTATAATGATGAAACCGCTCAAATACTCGCACATGAGAAAATTCATATTCAGAAAAAGCATACTTATGATATTATCCTATTAGAAATTTTTACGATTATCCAATGGTTCAATCCATTCATCTGGTTTTACAGAAACTCGATTCGTGACGTACACGAATACCAAGCAGATGAAGGGGTTGTAAGCAAAGGGTATGATAAAATAAATTACCAAAAGCTGATACTGAAACAGATCACCGGCGCCGAAGGGTTGAACAGCCCCGATCTGTTTCAGCCGGCTAATAATTTCAATTATTCAACAATCAAACGGAGGATTATTATGTTAACAAAATCAAGAACTAAGAAAATGGCAATACTGAAATTCCTTTTGGTTTTGCCAATGTCGGCGCTGTTAGTCTTAGCATTCTCGTGCTCAGAATCCGGCTCCGAAAACAACAAATATGTTTCCTATTCTCTTGATTATGGCAGTGAATCTGAAACAGCAAAATACGATGAGCCGCCGGAATACTCCGGTGGACACAATGCACTTTCTGATTTCCTTAAAAGCAATCAAAAAATTCCGGATAAAATCATTGAAGCAAAGACTGCAGGAAAAGTAACTGTAAGATTTGAAATCAACACAGACGGTTCAATCGAAAATGCGAGAGTTGCCCAAACACTTAAAATGGGTGGCAAGTGGTCAAAAGAAAAACTAGGATACGGTTGCGATGAAGAAGCCATCCGTCTTGTTGATAAAATGCCTAAATGGAAACCTGCTATTTACAAAGGTAAACCCGTTAAAACCACACAATCTTTAGTGTTTTTCTTTGGCTCTCAGGAAATGCTAAAAAAATGGAATGAATTTTATAAGGATGAAGATAATTGGTCTGAACATAAAATTACGAAAATAGAAGAAAATGGGAATTGGACTTCTTTCCATGTTTCTTCAGATACCAAAAATGTCACTGAAATTGATGTTCAATATCCCGGTGGCTATCCAAAAATGATTGAATTTTTAGGCAAGAACCTGAAATACCCGGAAGAAGCGAGGAAAAAAGGAGTCGAAGGCACAGTTATAGTTGCTTTTAAAATCGGAAGTGATGGAAAAGTTTCGGATGCTAAGGTAGTCCAAAGCATAGGCTATGGCTGTGATGAAGAAGCAGTCAGAGTTATACAAAATATGCCTAATTGGGAAATCAAAAATAAAGTCAGCGATGATTTCAAATGCGAAATGAAAATACCGATAAAATTTAAACTTCAGGACAAAGCAAATACCGAAGAATCCGATGAAGCAACAAAAGTGATGTACGCTCCCCAAAAGGATAATGAATTTATTGATATTGACAAAATGCCAAAAATGGATATAAACTCGTATATCGCAAATTTCAAGTACCCCGAAGAAGCAAGGAAAAACGGAATTACAGGGACGGTATATATAATGGCATTAATCGGAACTGATGGAAAAGTTAAACAAACAAAAATAGAGTTAGGGGCTAATAAAATCTTGTCCGATGCCGCAGTAAAAGCTATTGAAGCAACACCTTTTGAACCTGCAATGGACAAAGGCAAGAATGTTGAAGCATGGGTTACAATACCCGTGAAATTTCAATTGGGAGAGAAAAAATAGTTAATTTGACTAAATAAATAATAGTGAGTCATTCTGAATGTAGCGTAGCGTAATGAAGAATCCAGAAGCTATTGATATTATTGAAGATGGATTCTTCGCTCCGCTCAGAATGACAAGTCATCAATATAATGACTTTTGATATAGCCCTGCTGTAACATTTTATGAATAAATCTCGTATTTTGGATAAAAGTTTATTAGGAGAACTGTTATGAACGATACGAAAAGTTTGAGGATTAATGCGTTTGTTAAAATATTATCATTGCCTGTGGTATTTGGATTAGTTTTTTTTCTGCCCGCAGGTACATTGGACTATTGGCAGGGATGGGCTTATATGGCTGTGATTGGAATTCCTGCAATATTTGTTATCAACTATCTCATAAAACATGACCCTGAACTGATGAAAAGACGAATGCAATTCAAGGAGAAAAAGGAAAAGCAATCGAAAATCGTTAAATACAGTTCAATGTTTTATCTGCTGATTTACTTAGTTCCAGGCTTCGACAAAAGATATATGTGGTCATCAGTACCTGACTGGCTTGTGATTGTATCTGATGTCATGGTATTTTTGGGGTATATGGTTTGTTTTGCTGTTTTCAGGCAAAACAGTTATGCTTCGAGAATTGTCGAGGTTGAAGAAGGTCAAAAAGTGATTTCAACCGGTCTGTATTCAATCGTTAGGCATCCTATG
>CAZEHW010000062.1:0-15774 GCA_964511865.1 uncultured Hyphomicrobiales bacterium
TAATATATTAATTCCTTATTAATTCTATGTATTTCAATATTATATTTTCAATATCCCATTTGTACGGGATTTGTACGGAATTTTTCAATATTATTCTTTAAAATCAGGGGAAATTTCCTGTTACCCCAAGTGACCCATTTCAAATAAAGTTTTATCAATATCCCTTTTGAGTCATCCTTTAGCTTTGATTTTTTCTTTCATTTACGAAACCTCCTATGATAAAATATTGTAAATTCCACTCAATTTTCATAATTTAGTTATTGGAAGTCCGGTAAAAGAAAAGAAAAAATGTTCCCCAACAATTTCTTTTCAATATTTTCTAAAAAAGAAAACAAAACCGAACTCCCAAAATATTTAACTTGCTTTAAAACAAAATTGGGGAAGTCTTCAAAAACCCAATTATTTTTAAGAGTATTTTAAATAATACTCAGTAACTTCCTGGCAGTGGCGATTAAAGCTTTTCCACTGCCTCTTTTTTTCTGTATACTCTCGTAAAAACTCTTTAAATACGGTGAATACTTCTTTGCAATTAAAGAACACTGAACGAGGGTTGTACGACCCAGTTTACTCCCATGCTTGGTAATTCTACCCTGACGCAAAGATTCGTTTGACTGACTGACTTTAGGAACTAAACCAAAATATGCAGCAAGTTTCTTTTCGTCGGCAAAATCATCAATATTACCAATAATACTTAAAAGGATTGTTCCGCTTTTTGCCCCAATACCTTTTATACTTGTAATATTTTCAAAGCCTTTCATCTTGCTTCCCATTTCATTGATTTTTTCTTCAAGCTTTGATATATTTTCATTGAGATGCTTTATCTCATCAACAATAATCTCAAGCTCAAATCTTTTCCCTTCGCCAAGTTCATATTTCAATACTCTATTAAGTCCCTTCAAACTGGAAAAGTCTTCTTTCTTACTCAATATTCCGTAATAATTTAATATATTATGTATTTTGTTCTTCAATACACTTCTTGCCTTGACAAGCTTGTCTCGTGTGCTTGTCAGACTTTTTAGCTGACTTGAGTATTCGTCTGTCATACGTACTTCCGGTAATAATTCTTTTTGTAAAAAGAACGCAAGAAGCTCTGCATCCTGTTTATCTGTTTTCTTCACAGACCGGCTTATTACTTTGAACTGAGCCGGATTCACTACCACTATTTTGCTTACTTTATCTTTTACTTTACTTACAAAATGGTTGCTGTTGCCTGTCGATTCTACCGCTATTGTGTCTTCCGGCTTTAAGCTCTCTCGAAACTTTTCAATTTCACTCATTTTGTACTGATGAAATTCCTTCTTTTCTCCTCCAAGAACACATGCCAAAAACATGGTCTTGTGCAAATCAATTCCGATTGTCCTCATTTCTTCTACTCCGTGAATATTTATATTACTCTTTGCGAGTAGAATCCTATTGCTGGCTCTTCCCAAACTCCTATTTAGGGTTTATCCCTATTCGGACGGTTCGGCTATAGGTTTGATTAGTCTACTTTACAGGGTCGCTTTGCCCCAAATCAAAATACAACCTATAACCTATCTACTCCGCAATTCCTTGCAAAATTACGAAGTTTCCGCTCCAGCTATTTTATCATGTCGTCTCCTTTCAGATAGTAATTTAAAAAAATATTTTCCTATCTTAACTCAGTGTCCATTTATTTGGGGGTAGTTCAAGTTTCTCTTTTTTCCTCTTATAATTCTTTTTGGTGCTAAATAATTGCAGGAGTATGTCGCAAATTTTACGACACAAAAATTCCGAATTTTGCGATATGATTCAAAATACTTTTATTTTAAATTGCAATAAACATTTTTGAAAATATTTAAATGGGTTGGTCATGAAAGTATTAATAGCCGATGATTCTGAAGTTATCAGGACTGCAATTATTAAGTCATTGCAGAAATTGAAAAATATTGATACTATGTACGAAGCAAAAGAAGTTCCGCAGGCTATCGAAATATTAAACAAATACAAACCTGATATTGCTTTGATTGATATCAAAATGCCAGGAGGAAGCGGCTTTGATGTGCTCAAGGCGGCAAAACAGAAGGATATGAACTGCTTAGCTATAATGCTGACAAATTACACTTTCAAGCATTACGAAAATAAAAGCATGGCTAATGGTGCCGATTATTTTTTCGACAAAGCGCTTGATTTCGAAAAAGTTTTTGCAACTATTAGTGAATTTATTAATAAGAAAGCTAATTAATTGTTAATTGTTAATTGTTAATGGGTACTAATATAGGTTGAATATGAGAACTAAAATAAAACCGAAAGAAGATGGGAATGAAGAAAACCATGGGAAAGAATCACTGAAAGAACTTTCGATACGTTACAAAGCCATTCTCGAAGCAGTTCCTGACATCATCATGGAAGTTGATGCCAATAAAATATATACTTGGGCAAACAAAGCTGGTCTGGATTTCTTTGGCGATGATGTTGTTGGTAAAAGTGCAGATTTCTATTTTGCAGGAGAACAGGAAACATATAATATAGTTCAGCCAATATTCAAGGGTAGTGAAGATATAATTTATGTTGAAAGCTGGCAAAGACGCAATGACGGAGAAAAACGCCTTTTGGGTTGGTGGTGTAAAGTAATGAAGGATATTAATGGTGATGCTATTGGTGCTCTTTCGACTGCTCAGGATATAACTGAGCGTAAAAAGTCCGAAAAACAACTCAAACATTTAACAACCGTATTGAAAGCAATCAGGAATGTTAATCAATTAATCACACACGAAAGAAATCCGGCTATTCTTATCAGAGAAGCATGCGATAAATTAGTCGAGGAAAGAAGATACAATTATGCAAGAATCGTAATCCTCGATAAAAAAAATAATATTAAAGACTATGCCGATTCGGTTATTGACAGTTCTCTTAATGCTAAGTTTGAAAAAAATAAATTTGATGAATTGCCTTACTGCATGAGAGTCGCACTTGACAACTCCGATATACAAATTACCGACAGGACACAGGAAAATTGTTTATTATGCTCTATCAGATATGAAAATGAAAATTGTTATAATATTTCACTACGGCTTGAATTTGAAGGAAAAGTTTACGGAATATTAAGTGTATCCATTCCTTCAGAAATTCAATTTGATGGAGAAGAACGTTCTCTATTTAATGAATTGGCAGGTGATATATCTTTTGCTCTAGCAACAATTGAAACCGAAGAAGAAAAACAGAAAGCGGAGGAAGAAACACATCGAATAGCAAAAGAGTGGCAAAGCACATTCGATGCTCAACAGGATGCAATTTGGATTATAGATAATAATGGTAAAATACTTAGGGCAAACAAGGTATCTGAATTATTTTTCAATCGTCCATTGAATGAAATAATAGGCAAGCAATGCTTTGAGATTGTACATGGAACGGCAAAACCTATTGATGGCTGCCCGATTGAATTAATGAGGAAAAGCCTTCGTCACGAAAAGATGGAACTTCAGATAGGTGAGAGAATTTTTGAAGTTAATGTGGATCCAATATTAGATAATGCTGGGCAGCTAAATGGTACAGTTCACATAATTGCAGATATAACCGAAAGAAAACAATCAGAAAATGCACTTATTGACAGTGAAGAACGATTCAGAATGCTTTTCGAGAATGCACCGCTTGGATACCAGTCGCTTAATGTGAACGGGGACTTCATCGAACTAAACGAGACATGGTGCCAATTGCTTGGATACACGAAGGAGGAAGTGCTCGGCAGAAACTTTTCGGAGTTCATCCATCCGGACTTTCGCAAGGTTTTCAAGGAGAACTTTCCGAAGTTCAAGAGCTTAGGCTACATATTGGGTGTCGAGTTCGAGATGATCAAGAAGGACGGTTCGGAATTAATAGTTACATTCGAAGGGAAAATCGGCAAGAACAATGATGGCTCCTTCAAGCAAACACATTGCGTATTGCAAGATATCACCGAGCGTAAGCAGGCAGAAGAAGAATTGGAAACTCAAAAAGTTTATCTGGAAAACTTATTTGAAAGTTCACCTGAAGCCGTTGTTATTCTGGATAAAGATGATAGAATTCTGAAAATCAATCCTGAATTCACAGAAATATTCGGTTATACAGTAGGGGAAGCTGTAGGAAATCAGATAAACGACCTGATCGTTCCTGAAGAATTGAAAGAAGAAGGGCAAAGTGCTACAAACAATGTTGCATTAGGTAAATCCATAGAACTTGAAACGATCCGTCAGCATAAGAATGGTAAAAAGCTCAATGTATCTATCCTTGGTAAACCGATAATTCAGAAAAATAAGCAGCTTGCTGTTTACGGAATTTACCGCGATATCACCGAACGCAAGCAGGCGGAGGAAGCACTTCGAGAAAGTGAAGAGGTTCATAGTAAAATGGTAGCAAATATTGGTGATGTTATCGTAATTATTGATGACGAAGGTTTAAACCAATATAAAAGCCCAAATATTGAGAAATTATTCGGCTGGAAACCGGAAGAACTTGTCGGCAAAAGCACTTGGGACAATGTTCACCCTGATGATTTGGAACATGGTAAAAGTTTCATAGGCTCTTTATTGGAAGAACCCAATAAAACCGGAACTACTGAATTACGTTATAAGCGAAAAGACGGTAGTTATAGTTATATTCAATTTACAGGTGTTAACCTATTTCACGATCCGGATATAAAGGGGATTTTGGGGAATTACCGCGATATCACCGAACGCAAGCAGTCTGAAGAGTCTTTAGTTGCTTCGGAAGTCCGCTATCGCCGTCTATTCGAATCGGCTAAAGATGGCATTTTGATATTGGATGCAGAGACCGCTATGATTGTTGATGTAAATCCTTTTTTAACTGACTTGTTGGGGTTTACTGCAGAAGAAATCCTGATGAAAACAATTTGGGATATCGGATTCCTTAAAGATATTCTTGATAATAAAGATAAATTTTTAGAACTTCAACAACAAAAATATGTACGTTACGAAGATTTGCCTCTAGAAACAAAGGATGGAAGAAAAATCAATATCGAATTTATTAGCAATGTTTATGAGGTGAATGGTAAAGAAGTTATTCAATGCAACATTCGTGATATATCTGACCGAAAACAAGCGGAAGAATCCTTACGTGAAAGCGAAGAAAGATATAGCAGTATTGTTAATAGTTCGCCAAATGTTATTTTAATACATAAAGACGGTATTATTCAATTCATTAATAACTTAGGAGAAAAAGTACTTGGCTATACTGAAAATGAATCCATTGGTAAAAATGTATTGGATTTTCTTACTAAAAACTCCAGAGAAAAAGTGATTGAGAATATGGAAAATAGGAAGAAGGGAGAAGAAATACCTGCATACGAAGCTGATATAATTACAAAATCGGGTAAAATATTGTCTATGTTGATTCAGGTTACAATGATACCTCATCAGAAAGAAAATCTTTTTCTTGTTATGCTGACAGATATTTCAGAAATTAAAAAGTATCAGTTCGAACTCAAGATAGCTAAAGAACGTGCAGAAGAAATGAACAAGGTAAAATCTCACTTTTTCAGTAATATGAGCCATGAAATGAGAACTCCTATGGTTGGTATTCTCGGCTTTGCAAATCTTCTGATGAAGGAAGTTTATAAAGAAGACCAAAAGGAAATGGCTGAAATGATTGTTACAAGCGGAAATAGATTGATGGATACATTAAATCTTATTTTGGATTTATCCTCAGTGGAAGCCGGAAGACAAGTAGTAATGAGAAATGAAGTCAGCATTCCTTATGTTGTTTATGACTCACTGGAACTTTTCTCGCCAACAGCCAGACAGAAGAATTTGTATTTAAAAACCAGTATAATAGATGATGAAGTAACTGCTAACCTTGACGAAAGTTTATTGATAAAAGTTATTAATAATCTTGTTAATAATGCTATAAAATTTACGGATAAGGGAGGTATTACTGTTGCAGTTGATTCTATCGTTAAGGATGAAGTAAAATCAGCAGTTATTAAAGTAATTGATACCGGAATTGGAATTTCTGATGAAAGCAAGGAAGTTATTTTCAAGGAATTCCGGCAGGGAAGTGAAGGAAAGGACAGGAGTTTCGATGGTACGGGTTTAGGACTAACCATATCTAAAAAATATGTGGAGCTAATGGATGGTACAATTTCTGTTGACAGTCAGATTGGCGTAGGTTCGACTTTCACTATTACTTTTCCAGCTTTAAATTGCTGTGAGAAAAAATCTGATACTGCTACCGAATCAGAAAAATCACAAATTGAAAAACCGGCAGAAGTTCAGGAAACAAAACTTCCAAAAATTCTTATTGTTGAAGATGATTTAGCTACGCTAATTCTGACAAAAAGATATCTGCAAGAAATATGTGAGGTGGATTCTGTATCAAGCGGCGATAAAGCAATTGAATTAGTTAATAATAATACATATCCTTTAATAGTAATGGATATAAATTTAGGAAAAGGTATGAGTGGATTGGATATTACTAAAGAGATAAGACAGATGGACAAATATAAAGATACTCCAATTATAGCTATGACTGCTTTTGCAATGAAAGGAGACAGAGAAGAATTTTTAAATGGCGGATGTTCCCATTATATGTCAAAACCTTACGACAGAGATGAATTTATTGAATTAATTGTAGGTTTGTTAAAAAATAAGTAATTTTTCATTTCATTAATTATTTATATATTAAAAAAAAAAACTGAGACAAAATGGAATTATCCGAAAAGTACGAACATATATTAAACTCGATTTCAACACCTATCTATGTTGTTGATATTAATGATTATACTATTATTGCCGCAAATAGGGCATCCGGCTTTAAAGACAAAGTCGGTAAGAAAAAGTGCTATGAGTTGACGCACCACAGAGATTCGCCTTGCAATTCTCCCGAAGACCCATGTCCTTTGGCTATGGTAAAGAGTACAAAATTACCTGCAACTGTAGAGCATATTCATTTTGACATAGATGGAAATAAAAAGAATATGCTGGTAAATGGTTATCCTGTTTTTGATGATGCCGGGGAATTAAAAGCCATGATTGAAATGGGCTTGGATATTACCCATAGGGTTGATATTGAACTTGTTTTAAGGGAATCCGAAAAGAAATTCAAAAATCTTTTTGAATCATCAAATGATGCCATTTTCGTATTTCAGTTCCGGTCAACCCTGCAGGAAGTAAATCAAAAATCCTGTGAACTGCTTGGTTATAGTCACGAACAAATGTTAAAATTATTAATAAGTGATGTATTTCCTAAAGATGAATTTTCCTTGTTAATAAAAGAATTGAAAAAATTAAATGAATTCGGAGCTGTAAGATTTGAATCAAAATTTATAAAAAGTGATGGGAATAGAATTGATGTTGATATAAGTGCAAGTTTATTGGACAAAGAAAATGGCTTGATTCAGGGTATAGCAAGAGATATCAGCGAGCAAAAAAGGTTTGAGAAAGAAATAAAACAGAGCGAAGAAAAATACAGGGAATTAATTGATAATGCTAACGAAGCAATTGTTGTAGCTCAAGATAATATGCTGAGATTCGCAAATCCAAAAACAAAAAGAGTTACAGGTTATTCATCTGAAGAACTAACAACCATGCCCTTTCTCGATTTAATTCATCCACAGGACAGAATGCTTGTTGGTGGAAATTATATGAAGAGAATACTGAATGAAGATGCACCGAATAATTATCAGTTTAGAATAATAAATAAGTCAGGCGGGACAATCTGGGTAGAAATCAGCGCTGTCTTAATCCAATGGCAAGGTAAGCCGGCTACTTTGAATTTCCTTACTGACATAACAATTCGCAAGCAAGCTCAAGAAGTGTTGAAGGAAAGTGAAGAAAAATACCGTTCATTATTCGATAATATGACTGATAGTTTTGCACTTCATGAAATCGTTCTTGATAATAATGATGCCCCGGTTGATTATATATTTCTTGAAATTAATAATGCATTTGAAAAAGATACGGGGTTAAATAGGGAAGATGTTATTGGTAAAAGAGCAACCGAGGTAATGCCCGGAATTGAAAATGACCCGGCAAATTGGATAGAGGTTTATGGGAAAGTTGCTTTAGAAAGAATTGAAATGAGGTTTGAAAAATATTCTGAAAACCTTGGAAAATATTACTCAATTTTAGCGTATAGTCCTGCTCCATTGCAATTCGCTACGATTTTTTCTGATATTACAGAAAAAAAATTCATGGAAGATGCCATCAAGGAAAGCGAAGAAAAATTCCGTGCAATTAGCTCTGCCGCTCAGGACGCTATAATAATGATTGATAATAATGGAAATATTAATTTCTGGAATAGAGCTGCTGAGAAAATCTTTGGATACAGTGATATTGAAATATTCGGGAAAAACTTCCATAACTTATTTGTACCTGAAAAATTTATGGAAGAACATCGAACAGCTTTTAAAGTTTTTCAGAAAACAGGAACCGGTGCAGCTATCGGTAGGATACTCGAATTCAGTGCAATCAGAAAAAATGGTGAAGAATTTCCTGTTGAATTGTCTTTGTCTTCAATAAAATTAAAAGGAGTCTGGCAAGCTGTTGGAATAGCAAGAGATATTACTGATAGAAAAATAAAAGAGGATAGGATTAAGCTCAATGAAATGAGAATGTCCCGTCTTATAAAAATCTCACAATTTGAGACAGAAACAATTCAGGAACTTCTTGATTATGCCCTCGATTATGCCATCGCTTTGACTAGCAGTAAGATTGGGTATATCTATTTTTATAACGAGATAAAAAATGAGTTTACTTTGAATACTTGGTCTAAAGAAGTTATGAAAGAATGCAGTGTTATGAATCCTCAAACAAAATACGAACTAAGCAAAACAGGACTTTGGGGTGAAGCCGTAAGACAAAGGAAACCAATTATTGAAAATAATTATCACAAGGAAAATCCTTATAAAAAGGGGTATCCTGATGGACACGTAGGATTGAATAAATTTCTTACAATACCTGTATTTTCAGGACAAAATATTGTTGCAGTTGTTGGAGTTGCAAACAAAGATTCTGATTATAATAAAGACGATGTGAATCAATTGAATTTAATGATGGCTTCCGTTTGGAAATATATCGAGCGAAAGAGGTATGAAGAAGAAATCAAAAATATTACAACAACCAAAGACAAGTTTTTTTCCATTATTGCTCATGACCTGCGTGGACCAATGGGGACATTAATGAAACTTTCTGCACTTTTAGCTGATGAGTTTGACACTTTCGATTTAGAAGATAGAAATCTGTTCCTGAAAGAAATAAAAGATAGTTCAGAAAACATATTTCATTTACTTGAGAACCTTTTAACATGGTCAAGAACACAAAAAGGGCAAATTGATTTTTCTCCTGAAAAGCTCAACCTCCAGAACGTAGTTGAGCATGTTTTGAAAACCCAGAAATTGGTTGCCGCTACCAAGAAAATCCTTATTACTTCAAATATTCCTGAAGATATTGTAATAAATGCCGATGAAAATATGCTGAAAACTGTTATAAGGAATTTTATTGGGAATTCAATTAAATTCACTCCTGAAGAAGGATTCATCATAATCTCTCATGAGAAGATTGATGGATATAATAAGGTCTCCGTTACTGACAATGGGATTGGAATGGATGAAGAAACTAAGAATAGACTATTTAGAATTGAGCATCATCAGTCAAGTGATGGTACCTTAGGTGAAAAAGGAACAGGATTAGGGCTGATTCTTTGCAAAGAATTTGTTGAAAAGCATGGAGGAAACGTACTTGTTGAAAGTGAAATCGGCAAAGGCAGTACTTTTAGTTTTACTATACCATTATTATAAAATAATTTCGTATTAGCTATAAATTTTGATATAAATTATGAAAATTTACGATTTAATACAAATTAGAAATAATATAAGAAACAATCATAAATGTAAATTCCTTCATCTTATTATATAATATTATAACATAATTACTTTCTTTATTAAATTATTTTTATTAAGTTAACTATTTTAAAAATGTTTACCTTAATATTAAATTTATTCCGAGGTACTTGATGAAGTATAAACTTGAAGAACTGATTGACATACCAATGTTTCAGTCCCTGCAGGACAGATTGAATGAGATTTATTCTTTTCCATCTGCAATAATTGACAATGACGGTAATGTTCTGACTGCAACTGCATGGCAGGATATATGTATAAAATTCCATAGATTGAACAAAGAAAGCGAAAAGGAATGTATTAAGAGTGACAAATATATTCTTGAACATATACATGAAGCTAATCCTGCCGTTTCTTATAAATGCCCCCATGGCTTGGTTGATAATGCAACACCAATAATAATCGAAGGTGTTCACTATGGTAATTTCTTTACAGGGCAGTTTTTTTTGAATGAGCCGGATTTGGAATTCTTTAAAGAGCAAGCAAAAAAATATGGGTTTGATGAGGTTTCTTATCTTGAAGCAGTAAAAAAAGTACCAATTTGGACACAGACCCAGCTTGACAATTATCTTTTCTTTATAAAGGGTTTAATTGAAGTAATCTCCGGAATTGGATTAAAAAATTTGAAAGAGATTGAAGCAAATGAGAAAATTAAGGAAAGCGAAGAAAAATACCGCAGATTAGTTGAGCAAACTCACGATGGTATTATTCAGGTTGATAATGAAGATGTGATTCAATTTGTTAATCAAAGATTTTGTGAATTACTGGGTTACCAGGAAAGTAAAATCCTTGGAAAAGTCGGGTATGAAACATTTATTTTTGCAGAAGATAAAGAGTTAATACAGGAAAAAAACCGAACCCGTAAAAAAGGTACTAATGAGCAGTACGAATTAAGGATGAAGAAGAAAAATGGAGAGGCCATATATTTTTTAATGTCCGCTTCCCCGATTTTGAATCAAGAAGGAGAAGTAATTGGTTCAATGTCAATTTGCACTGATATTACCGAGCGTAAGCTAGCTGAAGAAGCACTTCGTGAAAGTGAAGAGAAATATCGTTTTGCGATGGAAGCAACAAATGATGGTTTATGGGATTGGGATGTAGCTAAAAATCGAGTGTTCTATAGTGACAGTTGGAAAGAAATTCTCGGATATGATAATATGGAACCTGTGTATGATTCCTGGGAAGCATTGATTCATCCCGATGATAAACAATCTGTATTAGAAAGCCTTAAAAATCATTTAGCCGGTCACACTGAAAAGTGGCAGATTGAACATAGATTGAAAGCATCTGACTGTAGTTGGAAATGGGTTCTTGGCAGAGGGCGTGTTAAGGTTCGGGATAGTAAAGGAACTCCCCTGCGAGTAGTTGGAACCATGACAGACATCAGCGAGCGCAAGCAGGTGGATCAAAATTTGATACAAAACCAGTATTATCTTTCGAAAGCACAGGAATTGGGAAGCATTGGCACATGGGAACTCGATTTGATAAAAAATAAATTGATCTGGACAGAACAGAATTACATAAATTTTGGCATCCAATCAGGTACTCCGCTGACTTATGAAATATTTTTTGAATGTATTCACCCTGATGATAAAGTCTATGTAAACAAGGAGTGGATGGCTGCCATTGATGGAAAACCATATGATATTGAGCACCGTTTGATTGTTGACGGCAAAGTCAGATGGGTAAGAGAAAAAGCTGATATTGATTTTGACAACAACCATAAAGCTATTCGTGCAATTGGTTTCACCCAAGATATCACCAAGCAAAAGTTAGTTGAGGAAGCATTAATAGAAAGTGAAAAAAAATATAAAACTATTATTGAAGCAGCTCCTTTTGGTATGCATATGTATCATCTTAATCCTGATGGTGGTCTGGTTTTCACAGATTCAAATCCAGCTGCAGACACAATATTGGGTGTAATCAACTCTCAGTTCAAAGGAAAAACAATAGAAGAGGCATTTCCTCCGCTGATTGATACTGAAGTTCCCGAAAAGTATCGTAAAGTTGCTGAGAAAGGAATACCATGGAATTCTGAACAGATTGATTATGAGGATGGAAAAATAAAAGGAGCTTTTTTAGTCCGTGCATTTCAAACTTCGCCAAAAAAAATGATAGCCATGTTTATGGATATAACTGAACGAAAGCGAGTTGAAACATCATTAAAAGAAAGCGAAGAAAAATACAGGTTGCTTCATGAAAATGCCGGTTTGGGAGTCGGGTATTATCAAACGGATGGAACGGTTATTTCATATAATAAAGTTGCAGCAGAACATATGAATGGAAATCCTGAGGATTTTCAGGGAAAATCAATCTTTGATCTCTTCCCTAAAGAAGTTTCCCATGAATATTACAAAAGAATAACCAGGGCTATTTCTGTTGATATAACTGAGGAATATATTGATGAAGTTGAATTACCAAATTCAAAAAAGTGGTTTATAAGTACATATAATAAAATTAAAGATGCCAATAATAATATCTTAGGTATTCAAATAATGTCTCAGGATATTTCAGAAATAAAAAATGCAGAATTATCTCTTAAAGAAAGTACGGAAAAATACCAAAAAGTAGTTGAAAATATTCATGAAGCTTTTATCATTGAAGATGTCCAAGGAAATCTTATTTTTGCAAATGATGAGTTTTTCAGGTTGTTTGGTTATAATGAAAATGAAATCAGGAATTTGACTCTAACGGATTATACAGCGCCGGAGTCGAGGGAGGAGGTCATTCAAAGGCATAATAAGCGTATGGCTGGAGAAGATGTTGAAACAGAATTTGAATACAGAGGATTACGAAAAGACGGGACTAAGATTTGGATTGAAGCTAAGGTTACTCTTATAAAGGAAAATGATAAAATTATTGGAACTCAGTCTTTCGAAAGGGATATAACTGAACGTAAAAAGGCAGAAAAAGCTATAAAAGCAAGCGAAGAGAAATATCGTCAGCTAATCGAATTATCTCCAGATGGGATAATTGTGCATAAGAACGGAACAATAATTTTTGCAAATGATGCATCGGCTAAGTTAAGCGGATATTCGAGTGCTGAAGAATTAGTCGGTAAAAATGCAATTGAGTTTGTTCATCCCGATTACAGAGAAAAGGCAATCGAAAGAATCCGTAATATTATTACAAACAATATGAAAGCCCCACTTGCAGAAGAAAAATTTATGAGGAAGGACGGCTCTGTCTTTGATGTTGAAGTAACCGCTATTCCTTATGTAATAGGGAATGAGACTGCTGTGCAGGTAATCATAAGAGATATAAGCGAACGTAAAGAAGCTGAAGAAACTATTAAATATTTATTCGAAAGGTATGATTTGGCAATCTCTGCGGCTGAACTTGGTGTTTGGGACAGAATTATTGAAGATGATATTTTGATTTGGAATGACAAAATGTTTGAGATTTTTGGTATCGCAAGAGATGACTTCGGAAATACATATAAAGAATGGCTGAAATTTATACATCCCGATGACAAGGACAAAGTTCTTAAAGAGATTAATCTTGCTCTAAGTGGTGAAAAAGATTACAATGTTTCTTATAGAATTAAAACACCTTCAGGGATAACTAAATACATTAAAGGATATGGAAGAGTTTCGATGTCAGAGGGGGAACCAATACGTATGACCGGTATTAACTTTGACATAACAGAGCAGAAACTTGCAGAGGAGAAAATAAATGAGCAACTCCATGAGTTGCAAAGATGGTATGACGTTACTTCGGGCAGAGAGGAAAGAATTATTCAGATTAAAAAAGAAGTCAACGAATTAAAGAAACGGCTTGGTGAGCCGCCGGCGTATCTAAGCGTGGAGTAATAGTCGGCAGTCGATAGTCGATAGTCGATAGTCGATAATCAATAGTAAATGTTTAATTGATAATGAAAAATTTTAATTTAGGATGATGGGAATAAAGGAAGAAGATTTTTATGGTGAATAAGAAATATATGATTTCTCGGAAAATTGCAATGATTTGTGCTGGAATAGTTTCATTTATTGCTGTTATAACTCTTTTCGGATGGTTATTGAATATGTCATTTCTGATAAGAGTTAGTAGTGAAATGATTCCAATAGCACCAAGTACTGCTATAAGTTTGTTATTCTCAGGAATTGCAATGTTCTTAATAATTAAAAATATCAGCAAAGAAGCCGGCGATTTCCAAAAAAGCAACTTTGCTTTTAATTTAGGAATCTATATCAGTTTATTTGTTGTTGTTTTCGCCATGTTATTAATTTTAAGTAATTATTTTTGTTTTGACTTAGGTTTAGAATCCTTGTTATTGAATGAGAATAAATACTTCGGACAGGTACTAATTGGAAGAATGTCACCTTTAACTGCTTTAAGTTTGCTTCTTTCCGGTCTATCCTTGTTTTTAAGAAAATACGATTCAAAAATATTCAAAAGACTTTCTGTTGCTTCTGCTATTTTAGCTACATGTTTAGGGTTCTTTGTAATCATAGGATACTTATTTAAAACACCGTTTTTCTATGGGACTGAAACTATTCCTATGGCTTTACCGACGGCTGTTGGAGTATTCATATTAGGTATTGGACTAATTGTTTCATTGGACAGAAGAGCATGGCCCTTGAGATTATTTACCGGAAAGTCAATAAATGCAAGATTACTTCGTGCTTTTTTGCCTTTAACATTAATTTACTTTCTCATTGACGATTATATTATTTTATTTTTAATCAATTCTTATCAAATTAACCCTTCAACAATTGCTTCTATTGATATTGTGGTAGTTTTTATAATCACATTATTTACCTTTACGATAATCTCAAAAAGTATCGGGAAAGATATTACAAAATCACAGGAGGAACTGCGGGAAAGTGAGGAAAGATTTAAAAGAATTTCTCAAAACTTACCGGTTGGTGTATTCAGAACCGACGCAGAGGGAAATTGTACCTATGTGAATGATAAATGGTGCGAAATAGCAGGAATGAATCTGAATAAAGCTCTTGGTAATGGCTGGGTAAAGGGACTGCATCCTGACGACAGAAAATCAATCTCAAAAGAATGGTATGAATCAACAAAATCTGATAAACCATTCAGCTTGGAATACAGATTCAAAAGACCTAACGGCAAAGTAACTTATGTCTATGGTAATTCTGTTGTTGAATATAATGCCAAAGGAGAAAAAATTGCATATACAGGAACAATAATAGATATTACATGGAAAATTGAAAGTGAAAGGGAAATCAGAAGTCTTTTGGCAGAATCTGAAAATACAAAAAAATCACTGCTGAGCATACTCGAAGACCAAAATCTAGCACAAAAAGCGCTAAAAGAAAGCGAAGAAAAGTATAGAACAATTTTTGAAAGCGTTAGTGACGGCATGATTTATATTGATAAAAAAGGTGTCATCATTGATGCAAACAAAAAAACTGCTGAATTTATTGGTGGAAACAAAGAGGATTTAATCGGAAAGAACTTTATAAATTTAGGTTTTATTTCGGCAGGCATGATACCTGTTTTTACCAAAGCATTGATTAAAGCCTTAAGATCTAAGGAATTTAATTTAGAATTCACATTTACAAATAAACTCGGGAAAATACTTACTCTCAACTGCAGTACATCAAGGATTTTCGATGGCAATAAAGTTGTTGGACTTACGGTTATTGCAAGAGATATTACAGAAAGAATGGAATATGAAAGGCAATTAAAAGAAAGTGAGGAAAAAAGCCGGGCTTTACAGGAAGCGGCTTTCGAAGCTTTATTATTCATAGAAAACAATCAATTCATTGAAGTCAATGATGTTGCTTGTTCTTTGACCGAATATTCCCGTGATGAATTATTGAACATTAAATTTCAGGATATTGTTCTCGAAGAATTGATAGAAAATCCATTATTAAATTTAAAAAAGAATGAAGACAAAGAAATAGAAGTTTTAATTAAAAGAAAAAATGGGAGTAATTTCTGGGCTGATT
>CAZEHW010000063.1:0-15649 GCA_964511865.1 uncultured Hyphomicrobiales bacterium
TATTTCCTTTTATTATAATTGATTTTATATCAGCGCCTAAAGGATCAATAATAGTTTCCTTCCAGCTATCTCCGAGATTATCGCTGACATAGAATCTGGAGTTGCTTGCGACAGCATATATAGTATCCATATGAGTCATAATAAAATTAACTCTGAAGCTAATTTTTACTTTATTACTTACATCGCACAACCAGGTATCACCATTATCCCCTGAAATAAATATTTTTCCCTGCTTAGTAACAGCAATTAGGTTTTTGCTATCAGCAACTATTTTCTCAATATATAAATCCGTCAAGCCAATATTCTTTTCAGTCCAACTATTCCCATTATCTGTTGATACAAAAACTCCTCTTCCTGAAGTTCCTGCAAAAATATTATTCCCGATGTTTGCGGCAGCCATAATATTCAAATTAGATAAACCATTATTTTTTTCTTTCCAACTCTCTCCATTATCGGTTGAGATATAAACTCCGCTCCCTGTTCCGGCAATTATTATGTTGTCAACAGCACATAAGGAATAGATAGAAAGGTCTTCTAATCCTGTATTTTTTGCTGTCCAGCTATTTCCATTGTCCTCTGATATAAATACACCACTGCCTCCTGTTCCAGCAAAAATTATATTATTTTTAACGGCTATCGTATATATTGACTTTTTGGATAAGCCGGCATTTGTCCATGTCAAGCTGTTATCCGACATAACAAAAATGCCGTCTTTTGTTCCTGCAAATATATTGTTTGAGTAACTTTCGATAACGTAAATATATAAATTTTTCAATCCTGTATTATTTTGTATCCACTTGAGACTGTCCGAATCGTAAACAAAAATTCCTCCACCCCAAGTTCCTGCATAAATCTTATTATCATTAATAAATAATGTATAAACATTTAAGTTTGTCAGTCCTGAATTGTTAGCTTCCCAGCTTTTACCATCATCGGTAGATAAATATATACCATTGTTTGTGCAGGTATAAATATTATTTCCATCAATTACAGCACCATTTACTAACCCACCAATAGGTTTCCCATTGCACGGTTCCCATTGAGCATTGAGGTTTGCAATACAAAGTAATACTGATAGAATAGTAATTATTAACTGTCTCATAATTAAATCTTTATAAATTTATAAACTTTATCGCCTGCCTTCAGGAAATACATGCCGGGTGTGAGAGAACTGATATCTATTTGATTTTCATATTTTACATCTACCACCTTCATACCTAAAATGCTGTATATCTCAATCGAGCCAAAATAATTGAATATATTTATTTTAATGAAGTGGGATGAAGGATTAGGATTTATTTCTAGTTCTGAGTTATTTGTATTATTAAAATCAATCTTTTGTGTAATATTTAAATCTTTTAATTTCGACCGGTAAATAATATCATTATTAACTATGAAAATATTATCCTTATTAATAACAATTGAATTTATATATTTATAATTAGATGTTCCATCAATAAATGTCCATGAATCACCTTCATCATAAGTAATAAACATTCCTGCTTCGGTAGCTATCAAATAAATATCACCCCAAACAGCTATAGATTTAATTTGTTTATTTGTTATTCCGTAGCTTGATTCATTCCATGAGTTACCGAAATCTTTAGATATATATATACCAGTCCAGCTACTACCGGCTAATATATTATTGCCTGCTTCAGATAATAAATGTACAGAACCAATTATTCCTGAATCCTTTTTTATCCAGCTTAGACCCATATCTGATGAAATAAAAATTCCTCCACCATTACCAAAACATGTAATTATTTTATCACTAACCGAAATCATTTTGCAATAGAAGGTAATAGGTAAACCATAATCTCTGGCAATCCAGCTATTTCCATCATCAGAGGAAAAATAAATATCTCCATACCAAGTACCAACAATAATGTTGTTTGCTAAGGATATTAGAGATTTGCTAGATTTAAATTCCTTAATATATTCCCAATTATTTCCATTATCGAGTGAACGATGAAATCCTTTGTTAGTAATTGCAAAAAACTTGTTTTCTTCAATAAGAATTGAATAGATTGATGATTCCGACACATCAATTTTTTCTGAAAACCAGGTATTTCCTTCATTAGTGCTGTAATACAGATTCGATTTATCGCCACAAGCGTATAGTATATTATTATTTACAGTTAATTGATAAACCTTGTCCTTAATTTTAATGGATTTATTAGCTAGTACGTACCAATTTTTACCTATATCACCAGATATAAATAATTTCCCACTTTTTGTTATAACCCATATTTGATTATTTATTATCGAAAATTTTTCAATAAATAAATCGGTTATTCCATTGCTTCTTTCCGTCCAGCTTTCACCGAAATCTGTTGAAACGTTTACTCCACTTCCATAAGTGCCTGCTATAATACTATCTCCAATGCAAGCAACAGTCATGATATTTACATTTGACAGAGTATTGTTTTTTTCTGACCAGTTGTCACCATTGTCAGTTGAAATATACACTCCTGCACCTGTTCCGGCTATTAAATTATTATTATGAATACATAAAGAATTAATGGTAAGGTTATCTAAGCCTGAGTTTAATGGTTCCCAATGTTCACCTAAATCGGATGTAACAAAAATTCCATCAGCGTCTGTTCCGGCATATACCTTATTATTTTTTACAACAATCGAATATATATTCTTATCTATTAACCCACAACCCCTCCAGCTTTTGCCATAATCGGTTGTTAGAAATACACCACCTTTTGTTCCTACAAATGTATTATTGGAATAGCTTTGAATTGTATAAATATATTGATTGGTTAATCCATCATTTCTTTTTTCCCAAATTATATCATCACCCGATGAAATGTATATACCGGCACCCCAAGTTCCGGCAAATCTATAATTACTATTAAAGTGAATTGTATATACATTCAGAAATGACAAACCGGTATTTTCATCATCCCAACTATTACCTTCATCAGTTGAAATATAAATTCCATTATTAGTACAAGCATAAATGGTATTATTTTCAAACGTTATTTCATTTACTAATCCAATCAATGGTTTGTATTCGCCGTTGCACTGTTCCCATTGGGCATTGAGATAATAAAAACCGGTTATTAGTGGAATAACCAATAATAAAAACCGGTTTAACATTGTTTTCATTTTGATTTCAAGAAAAATAATTAATTTTAATAATATTCCTACCCAGCTATAATAACCTTCATACTAATCTTACTATTGCCGATCTGCAATACCAGCATATACACGCCATCCGGTAATTTATTTCCGTTATTATCGGTTCCGTCCCAGTTTATTGTAATTCCCTGATTTGTTATAACATTGGTATTAAATCGTTTAACCTCTGTGCCTAAAATATTAAAAAGTGAAATGGAAATATTGTTTCTAATCAAACCGTCCGGAATTTCTACGTTAATTACCGCATTTGATGTAACGGGATTTGGTCCTATGCTTAATTTCACCCCGCTTAAATCTGTAACGGATAAAACTTCGCCGTCGTCATTGCTCGGGTCACCAGCTGTTGTGTCTTTATCATTTTTCTCCAAAGCAAGAAATGCTGTATATAATGATAAAACTCTGTGAAGCCTGCTTTCATCAATTATCTGATAAACGGTATTATTGGTTTGTGTAAGTTTTTCTTTGGCAGCAATCATGTTTCCTGCCCAAAGTACATGTGTGCTGTAATTTTCAGTACTTAAATTTTCCTGTGTAATTTTTATCTTTTTATTGAAAAATTTTGACCTGAAAGTATAACCGATATCAATTGTCATAGGCAATGTTCCGGATATCATCCCGAACTCTTTGTATCTTGAATTTGCTGCGAGTTTGTCGGAAAAAGGAAACTTATTATAAACAAATCCGTCATCAAGAATTGTATATATCATGAAATTATCATAAGCACCCATTACTTCAGGCATAGCTTTTCCAAATGCACTCATGGGAGTTTCATTATTACTTGTTTTATAAAATGAACTGCCTTTAGTTAATCTTACCAAATTTAAATACAGATAATCGTTAGCTTTGTAAGTCATACCACCAATTGTATAGGACCTGCATTTACTTTCATTACAAAACGAATACACAGAGAAGCTAATATTCTGATTACTACTATTAAAGAAATTGTTAATAAATTCATTTGCAACTTTGTAATCACCATAGGAATCAGAGTTTGATATTATATAAATTATTCCATTGCTGCCTGTCGAGTTTATAAATTCTTTTGCCTTGTCCACTGATTCATATAGATGTGTTACAACGCTGACTGATGATGAATTAATATTTGCGAATATCTGGGTTATATTTGAAGAATCACTTGCCAGCCATTTGCTCGAAACAGCAACTGGTTTAAAACCCGATAAAATAACATTGAATGAATCTCCTGGTGTAGTATAATTGAGCAATGATGTTTTTAAAGCACTAATCACATCGTTCAGGGATTGATTGGCTTTTCCTTCTTCGTAATCGAGTACAAAACATACATTCTGCTTTGGAACTTCGCTGATGTTCGTATTCAGAGGAATAGAAAGTTGATAGTACGAATTATTTTCAAAATTGTTTACACTAAGAAAATTATTAGTGCTTAAAGTTGAACCTACATAAAGGTTCTTCAATCCTTTTGCTATGGTGGAGGGAATAATTGCTTTCAGAGTATTCCCATAGTCTCCGTCTTGATAAGGAGTGAAGACAATTGAATCTTTTTCAGGACTAAACGTTGGGTTTGTAAATTCCGAATTTGGTACAAAATAAAGATTAATATTTTCAGGTAATGAATATGATGCATTCAGCCATTCAAGCGGAAGAGCAATCTCATCCATATTTTCATAAATTTTGTTCGGGATTTGCATATTGATTTGTGCCCTTCTCGACAAAGACCCGGCAAGAGGGAAAATTCTAAACTCGTAATTGACAGCGTCTTTTTTCCGGAGAATGGAAGGGTCAGTTCTCCGTTTAACGTAATCTTCGTATATCTTGGTAGCCGTCCAGACATCTATCAAAATTGCTTTAACTTTCTCGCCATCGTCCATGTAAAGATAAGAATCTGAAAGCATGGCTTTAGAATCTAATTGAAAGTTCAGGACTATTTCCAATGTGTCAGTAATATTACTCCATTTCGAGCCTATTGGATTGAAAGTAACATCAACAATAACTTCGCTGTAACCGCCTTGAGGTTTCACATAAACTGACATTGCTTCAATTGAACCTTTTTGCGGATTTTGATTCCTTCTAGGTTCAAGAATTTGGAGGGTAGTAGCTGCATATACGCAAGAACTGTATGTTAAAAATATAACAGTTAACAAGAAAAAATATTTGGGTCTCATACAAACTCCTTAATATTATCGAATATTTTTACTAAAGTAAGAAATAATATTCACAAAAAAAAATTAATATTTAGGTAAATTTCATATCTTTCAATGTTTTCCCCAAACTCTTTCTACTTCTCTTCTAATAGACTTATCAGTCAATTTGATATATCTGTTAAGGGTTCTTATATCTCTGATTCCTGTCAAAGCCATGATAACTTTTGGTCGCATGTTCTGTTCATCAGCAAGTGTAATAAATGTTCGCCTTGCAGTATGTGTTGTCATCATCTCGTACTTGAATTTTTTTGAATCTTCTCTTTTTTTCCCTTTTACCCTTACAATCTGATTTTCATCGTCAAATTCTGCTAGTTTCCCAATTTCTTTTAAATATTCATTCATCTTTTGGTCGGAAATCTTGAAGAATCCATTCTGTTGAACACGAGTCAATGCTGCTCTCAGTGGTTCGAAAAATGGTATTTGTACGGTCTCTCCGGTCTTTATTGTTCTAATAACTAAGAAATCGTTTTTTATATTTTCCGGTTTTATATTCATTAAATCCGAAACTCTCATTCCGGTATAGCATTGCAAAACAAACAAATCACGTATTTTTGAAAGCGTTGGGTTATTTGTTAAATCAAGACTTTGTAATTTTTCTAATTCATCTTTAGTCAAATATATTGTAGATGCTTCTTCTTTTAAGACCTTGAACTTTTTATATGTTAATTTATGGTTCCAGCCTCTCTCAGTAGCAAAGTTTAAAAATACTTTTAAAGTCTTAATATGTTTACCAAAAGAATTGTTGTAAACTCCAACGACATGAAGCATGTATTGCATGAATTTTTCATAGAAATCCATATCAATATTATTGAAGTTCAGATTATAGTGATTGTGTCTGTCGAATTCTTTCAATCGCCGTAGTGTTGATTTGTAATTCCTGATAGTACCATCAGTAACCATGTCCTTTTGCTTTTCCATAAAAAGTTCATAGCAAACAAAAAAATCTTTTTTATTTTTTTGCCGTTTGAATGTAATGTTAAAATCTTCTTTTATGCCTGGCAGGCTCAATTCCTGATTCATTAATACCCGGTTGTCAATGATGGCTTCGAGTTCACGTTTCATTTTTCTCAGCAGAGCATTTATTATCATCTTGTTTGCTACCTGACCAATAACTTCTTGTCTGTCTGAGCTCCAGTTATTCGGATCGACTGATTTCCCTGTTGCAATTTTCAGTCTGCGACCATTTATGAAGCAAACAATAAAAATCGGAGTCTCCTTTTTTGCATTAGGATCCTTTAAATAAAGACATATTTTTGACATAAAATCTCCATTATGAATAAACAATGAATTAATCTTAATGAAAGGGGACGGTTGAAGGGGACGATTAGTGTATTTTTTTTGTAACCAGTGCTGAACAACCGTGAACATCGACCTCTGTAACTTGTTGTTTTTATTAGCTGTTTCTTTGTTCACCGATGTTCATTGGTGTTCATCGGTGTGTTGTAGCTCAGTGATCCCGACGGGATTCGAACCCGTGTTACCAGCGTGAAAGGCTGGTGACCTAACCACTAGTCGACGGGACCAAATGGTATAGACTACAAAATTAAGGAAGATTTTGCTTTTTTCCAAATTTTAATTTGCTTAAATTCTATTTATATTGAAAACTTATTGGGATTATTTATTTCGGGTTGTTGAAATAGTTGACTGACGGATAGTCCCGAAATCACTGAAAATATTAAATTATGGAAGAAAAATCGAAAAAAACTTTAGTCTGTGCCGTAACCGGCGGTATCGGTTGTGGAAAAACCACTGTTTCAAATATCATAAAAGATATGGGGTATATAGTTATCTCATCTGATGAAAATGCCAAAAATATTATAGCAACTGATGAGAATGTTAAGAAAAAACTACTTGAAACTTTCGGGAAAGATATATATAATGAAAAAGGACTAATCAATAAAGACCTGCTTTCATCTATTGTTTTTGGTAATACAGAAGAACACGAAAAATCTCTGCTAAAACTGAACTCTATTGTTCATCCAATTGTAATTGGAAAGATGATTGACGAAGTTGAAGAATACGAAAAAAAGGGCGAGAAACTTATTTTCGTTGAAAGTGCTTTAACATTTGAAGCTCAAATTGAAGAAGGATTCGATTACATAATTATCGTTGATGCCAAAGAAGATATTGCTGTTGATAGAATCAAAAAAAGAAGCAATATGAAAGACGAAGACATCAGATACAGGATGAAACAGCAATTATCTCAAGAATTAAAAATTCAACATTCTGATTTTGCTATTGAAAATAATGGTAGTCTTGACGATTTAAAGAAATCAGTTGAAATCATTGTCAACATCTTATCACAATTGGCAAAGTGAATTGGGAATAATCAAATATTTAACGTAATTTTGCTTTATTAGATAATGATAAAAATAATCAATTATTAAGTGGAGGTTAAATGGAAATTTATGTTGACACAGCGAATATAGAACATATAAGGCATGCAGCAGAACTTGGCTTTATTACAGGTGTTACAACTAATCCTTCTTTACTTGCTAAGGAAGATCCAACTGTTGATATTAAACAAAGAATTCTTGATATTCATAAGCTTGTCGGAGGGCATTTGTCTGTTGAAGTTATTTCAACAAAAAAAGACGGCATGTTGAAAGAAGCTGAGGAAATATTAGCTTGGTTTCCGGAAGCAACTATCAAAATTCCGATGATTCCCGAAGGTCTTTCGGCTGTTAGGGAGCTTTCGCGTCAGGATATACCTACTAATGTTACATTGGTATTTAGTCCTACTCAGGCAATTGCGGCAAATAATGCTGGAGCTACTTATGTTTCGGTTTTCATGGGACGACTCGATGATATTTCACAAAGTGCCAGTGAAGTTATTTATGATGTGTGCGAAATTTGGGATATGCAGGAATACGATTCGCAAATCATCGCCGCTTCAATAAGGCATCCTATGCATATCATTGACTCAGCTAAAGCCGGTGCTGATATAGCAACAGTTCCTTATAATGTTATAATGCAAATGTTGAAACATCCTCTTACAGACAAAGGATTAGAAGCGTTTTTAGCAGATTATGATAAAATGCAGAGTAAGAGAAATAAATAATTTTATAAGATAAGTTTAATTTATTCAAAGCTGTTGCAAATTTTCGTAACAGCTTTTTTATGATATGTTAGAAAACGACTTTTTATATCCTGAAATATTATTATCAGCATATAGTCAGGGATTTTTTCCAATGGCAGATGATGAAGGGAATATCTATTGGCATAATCCTGACCCCAGAGCAATTGTCCCATTAAACAACATTAAAGTTCCACGTTCATTGAAGCAATTTTTTAAAAATAACGATATTGAATTTCGAGTTGATTCAGATTTTGAATACGTGATTAAACGTTGTGCAGGTAGGAAATCCTCATGGATTAGTCCTGAAATTCAGGCGGCATTCGTTATGTTTCACGATGCGGGTTTCGCTCACTCTGTCGAAACTTATAAGGATGGAAAAATTGTCGGTGGTTTATACGGTGTGGCTTTGGGGGGTGTTTTTTTTGGCGAGTCAATGTTTTCGGATGTAAGCAATGCGTCAAAAGCCGCATTTTATTATCTTGCCTTCAGGATGATTGACAGAGGATTCATTCTCTTGGATTCTCAATACAAGAACGAATTTACTGAAAGTCTTGGGGCAATCGAAATACCCAAGATTGATTATTTAAAAATTCTTAAAAGAGCATTGATAATGCCTTGCAGTTTAATATAAATTATTGATGATAAACTTTGAACTAAGGATTCTATATTCAAAGTTAAAAATATTTGTGCTATTTATATAAATATTTTTAATAAATTGCTTAATATATATTTTTTAATTTCGTGGAGATAAATCATGGGAAATATAATTAGAAATATTAAGTTGATTATTACTGCAACAATATTAATTACATTCGCATTGTTTACAAACGCTTGCGATACTGATAGTATAACCAATCCAAACATTTTTACTCTTGAAGACGATGTATCCTTAGGGAAAGATTTGGATGGAGAGATAAGGAAAAATACTACTGAATAACCTATTTTAAATAATGCTAATGCCAGACAATATGTCCAGAATATTATTAATGAAATAATCAAATCGCCTGAAGTTGATTATGCATCAACCTTTGCATATCAGATTGAAATTATTCAAAAGGATGATGTTGTAAATGCTTTTGCCGCTCCGGGTGGCTATATGTATGTATATACAGGACTATTGAAATTTGTCGAAAACGAGGCAACATTGGCGGCTGTGCTTGCTCACGAAGTTGCCCATGCTGAACGCAGACACGCTACGAAAAGAATGACAAAACAATATGGGGCTTCATTTTTGCTTAATTTAATCCTTGGCGATGACCCTTCACAGCTTGAAGAGTTAGGAGCTAATATGCTTACAGGTTTGGCTTTTTTGAAGAACAGCCGTGATGACGAATTCGAAGCAGATGAATACTCGTTCAAATATTTGCAGTCAACAAAATGGTATCCGGGTGGAATTACTTTTTTCTTTAAGAAAATCAGTGATAATTCAGATGGCGGATTTCTCGAAGAATTACTTTCAACTCATCCTATGCCTGAAGACAGAGTTGCGGCAGTTGAGGATATGATAGCCAAGGCAAATATACCTGCACCAAGTGAAAGCAATATATTCACGACAGCGTATCAGAATTTTTTGAAGACGCTTCCCTGAAGCAGTAAAAAGTTTGAAAGTTTGTAAAGTATTATTATGGAAAAAGGAGAAGGGAAAAAGGAGAAGGGAAAAAGGATAAGGGATTTTGCCATTCATGCGAATGCATGAATCCATTTCTATCTTTCTGTTTTCTAATTTTCTAATTTCTATTTTCTAATACCGTGCCACTATCTTCAGATAGTGGGATAAATTGAAACGTTAAGTGTGGACTTTAGTCCAAAACATGAAAATATTTTAAAAAATCATGAAAACAAAAACATTAATTCTAATCGCAATCCTTGCCTTCGTATGGACGAACGGCGGTTCGACCTTACAGGCACAGGACTCACTTGACCTTGAAATTGTCTGGCAAAAAGAGGTATTTCCAAAAGAAATTTCCGATGCTAAGTTTTCTGCAGATGGTCAATGGATATATGCGGCAGTGGGGAATACAATTGAAAAAATATCAATTGAAACAGGTGAATTTTTATCATCTTTTGATAACTTAGGTATTTCAAATGTTATTGGAAGTATCGATATATCTACATTAGGAAATATCATGGTTACTCGTGAATTAGGATTAGAGGTCAATTTATGGGATACAAATCTTGAAAAAGTTATAAAGCATATAAGTTATACTAAAACACCGAATGTGGATGGAGTGCGTGCTGTAGCATTATCTCCTGATGAGAAAAGACTTGTTTTAAGTATATATGAATATAATTCAAATAATCATTCTTATATATGGTATTTAGTGATTTATGATATTCAATTTGATAATGAAATAAAAAGAATAAACGGAAATAATGCATATAATTATATCAAATTTTCACACGACGGCAAATATTTTGCAACAGGAGGATTTTATGATGACAAAGGAGATGGAAAACTTTATGATCAGGTTATTCTATGGTCAACAGAAACATGGGAACCTGTTGATACTATTGAAACACTTGCAGGGAGTGGTAGTGGCTATAGGGTCATTAAGTTTTCAAAGGACGATAAATACTTAAGTTGTGTGAGAAATACACCTTATGATGGTAGGATATACGATTTAATATTAACACAAGATATTTTTAATTCGGATATAAACATTAATTGTTATAATATAGAATTATTACCTGATAATTATCATTTTTTTGTTTATTATTATGACATAAAAAAGGGAGATAGTCTCGAATTACATAATTATCAAAATACATTAAAATCATTTGATATTACTGCTGAAATAACAGATTCTTATAATGCAGATGGAAATTGGAAAATTCTATGCACAAGTACAAAATTCCCTCTAATATTAATGACTAAAAAACCTGTCGAAGTTGAAATACAATTTCCTGATAATGAAAAAATAAATATTTCCCAGATAGAAAATCAAATAATCATTGAAACAAATAACATCAATAATCCTGATTTTAATGTTGAATTATATAATATAAAAGGGAATTTAGTTTATAGTGAAACTATTGAAAATATAAATCCAAATTCAAAATATAACCTGGCTCTAAAATTACCATCAGGTATGTATATTTGCAATATTAAAGCAGGAGAAAAAATATTTTCACATAAATTTGTGGTGGCTCAATGAAAACAAAAACATTAATTCTAATCGCAATCCTTGCCTTCGTATGGACGAACGGCGGTTCACTCCTGCAATCTCAGGAACCCCTCCCTGACACTGTTTGGACAAAAAAAAATTTAGGAGGTATGGTTAACGTTGTCAAATTTAGTCCTGACGGTCAATATCTTTTTGTGGGTGCTGATTATGATATTCTACAATTCGATGTAAAAACAGGAGAATTAATAAGAACTCTGTCTTTTCATCGAGCGTATGTTACAAAAATTGGTTTTTCACCAACCGGTGATACAATTATTTCTTCCGGGTGGGACGGTAGAATAGTCCTTTGGGATTATCAAACAGGAGATACAATAGCTTATATAAGTACTTTAAGGGATATGAACAAAGCAATTGATTCCGATGCCTTAATAACTCCGGATGGTAAAAGAATTATTACATTAACAGGTCTTGTTGGTCTTGATAAACCACAAATTATTGTTTTTGATATTGAAACAAAAGAGATTATAAAAACTTTTACGGGAATCTTTAGCCAAGCAAACAATTTGGCAGTATCTAATGACGGTAAATATTTTTCTTTTTGGGATTTCAGAAGCACGAAAGGAATTTTATTTCTAATGGATTTAAATACTTATGAAGAAATAGCTATGATTGAATACCCCGATGCAGGTTTATTTGACAATATAATTTCATGGGATAGTAAAATATTAGCTGCTGTAACAACTGGGCACGGAATTTTTCTTTGGGACATCGAGAAATTGAAGCTAATAAAAAATTTCAGATTCAATAATAATCTAAATTTAAGTTATGGTATAAGGAGAGTAAGTTTTTCAAGGGATTCGAAAAATATTATATTTGGTTGTTATGACTATGAGGATTATGAACCAAGCGAAGTGATAGTGTGGAATATTGAAAAAGATACATTAGTTTATAAATATCCATTTTCAGCTGTTGAGTCAATAGATATTTCTAAAAATGATTATATAGCATCAGTTGGTAATAGTGCTTATAAGTTGTGGCATGTAAATTTGCTAAGACCGAATTGGAAAATTACCGATGTTAAAGAAAATATCACAAATAATTTAAAATATACATTCAACAACAGCAAACTAAAAATATTCTTCGATGAAGAAATGTTTGCAAAACCGGAAATAAACATCTATAACATTTTGGGCGTAGGGGCGAACGGCCGTTCGCCCGTACAGCATGATTTTTCGCCCGTACAAAACGGCAACGAAATCGAAATAAATTTGGAATATTTAACTTCAGGAGTTTATTTTGTAGTTGTGGATGTTGGAGGAAAGAGGAACGTGGTGAAGATTTTGAAATAAAACCAACCTCACCCCGACCCTCTCCAAAGGAGAGGGAGAAACCAAAAAAGTCCTCTCCTTTGGAGAGGATTTAGGAGAGGTGAAAGAATGGCAATACCCTCCCCTTCGGGGAGGGCTAGGGTGGGGTTGGTGAATTAAATTTTATCAATTAAGTTTATGAGATATATTCATTCAAATAATAAGACATGGCAACATTTGAAACCGTATGCACAGTATAATAGACAGAACCAGACAGAAGCAGAAAAGATAGTTTGGCAGGCAATTCGGGCTAAGAAACTGGGTGTAAGATTCAGACGACAACATGTAATGCATGAATATATTGTTGATTTTGTAAGCATTGAAAAGAATCTTGTGGTAGAGATTGATGGTGACTCACATGAGAATAGTCAAGAATACGATAACATAAGAACAAAAGTTCTAAACGATATGGGATTTAAAGTAATTCGTTTTACTAATGATGAAGTAAGAAAAGATTTGAGTAATGTGATAGATATAATAGAAAAAAATTTAGGTGATTGATAAAACTAACCTCACCCCGACCCTCTCCAAAGGAGAGGGAGGAACCAAAAAAGTCCTCTCCTTTGGAGAGGATTTAGGAGAGGTGAATGAATAGCAATTCTCTCCCCTTCAGGGATGGTTAGGGATGTGTGTAATAAAAAGATAGAAGACAAGAAAATTAGAAATTAGAAAAAGGATTTTATGACAGCATTAGAAAAAATAAAAAATATTCAGCAGAAAAATAATTCACTCTTATGTGTCGGATTGGATTCTGATTTATCCAAAATACCTCCACATCTTGGCAAAGATATTAATTCATTACTTGATTTCAATAAGTCAATAATTGACAGTACGAAAGATTTGGTTTGTGCTTATAAAATCAACTTTGCTTTCTATGAACAGTATGGTACTGAAGGATTCAAAATTTTAAACGAAACCTTTGATTATATTCCAAAAGATATTTTTACGATAGCCGATGCCAAGCGAGGGGATATTGGCAATACATCAAGTGCCTATGCAAAGTCTGTTTTTGAATACTTTAAAGCTGATTCGATTACGGTTAATCCCTATATGGGAAAAGATTCTGTTGCTCCCTTTCTGGAATTTAATGATAAAATGGTTTTTCTGCTCGCATTAACTTCAAATTCAGGTTCAAATGATTTCCAAAGGATTGAATCTAAAGAAAAACCTTTGTACCAGTCAGTAATTGAAAAAAGCATGAATTGGTCAGCTAAAGAGCAATTGGGTTATGTCGTAGGTGCTACTCATCCTCAGGAACTACAGGATATCAGAAAAATAATTCCCGAACATTGTCTGCTTATTCCCGGAATTGGTTCTCAGGGTGCAAGCATTGAAGATACAATTTCAGCAAATGGCGGAGGAACAGCAATTATAAATGTCTCGAGGGATATTATTTATGCTTCAAAAGACAAAAATTTTGCTGATGCCGCCAGAAACAAAGCAGAATACTATCGAAATGCGTTCAACAATGCAGGGAAATAAATATGAAAGAATTTCATGAAATAGAACTCCAAAGAGCATTGCATTTATTGCTCTCCGACCCTTCACTAACAAGGGAAACAATGAGCGGTAAGCGTCTGCAAATCCTATCTCCGGGTAGAATTAATGTTTATTCAGGTCCTGATTTTCGGGATTCTGCGATGCTGATTAATGGTGATATTGTCATCGGTGATTCTGAATTTCACAAAAAAGCTTCGGATTGGTTCAATCATTCACATGATACAAATCCTGAATATAATTCAGTCATTTTACATATAGTTCTTGAAAATGATTTGAAAAAACAATTACCGTTTGAAACTCTTATTGTAAGCAAAGTAGAATTAATGGCAAAGCTGAGCAAGGTCAGCGAGACTCCCCTGCCTGATGTTGATTCTTTAAATGATTTGCAGGATTATGCACTCATCAGGTTATTGAAGAAAACAGTAGATGCAAAAAAAGTTCTTGATTTTTCGGAGCTTGGAGATGCTGTCCGTATTATTACTTCGCGTTTTATGGATAGATATAGCAAACGGAAACACAGACCGGTTTACAACGACACAGAACTAAAAGAAATCATCGTCAATATGAATGATACGGGTATCTATGGTTTTCTTGATTTGATTCAACAGCAAAAGCCAATTCCTGTGCTTGATTTAATGCCAAAATTAATGAAAGGAAAAATTGCTTCCGAAGGTCAAAACCTGAGACAGGAAATAATCCTGAATTGCATCCTTCCTTTAGCTCTTTGTCTTGCCGATGAAGAGACAAGAATTTTACTCTTCCATTGGTACTGGTCAACTCCTGCTTTGAATGTATATGGTGTTTTAACAAGAAGGTTTAAAAATTTACCACAAAATTTTATTTGGCAGCAACAGGGAATGTTGGAATATTTAAAAGAATACGGAAATAAGCGGACAGTCGTCTCTGATGCAGTTAGAGATTACGGTTTTGCTGAAATATTGAATTTTTACAAAGTTGGAAGGCAAAACAGTGAAAAGTGAAAAGTGAAAAGTGAAAAAGTGAAAAGTGAAAAGTGATAATATTTAAGATTGGAAATAAACAAAAAAAAACATGATGGAAAATAATAAAGTTGAAGTACCGAAACCAAAAGACCCGAACAGCTTATCAGACCAGTTTTTAAACTTTTATGAAATAGTTAAAATCCTAAGAAGAGAATGTCCCTGGGACAAAAGACAAACAAACCCAACAATTTCACAACTGCTGATTGAAGAAACTTACGAGGCGATTGAAGCAATCAATGAG
>CAZEHW010000064.1:0-15567 GCA_964511865.1 uncultured Hyphomicrobiales bacterium
AATGAAATATTGGAAATTAACATTGTTTTTTTTCGAGAACCGTGAACCGAGAACCGTGAACCGAAAGAAAGGAGACGGCAGACAGGAAGAAGTCAGAAACTAATGTAGAATGTAAAATGTAAAATGTAAAATGTAGAATAGTATTTCGGATAACTGACAACCGATAACTGACTTCTTTTCGCTTTCTGCCTTCCGCTTTTAGCTTTCTGCTAAAATCTAACATCTTACATCTAATTAAAATAAATATAATTTTGATTAAAATAATATTATACTTAATTTGTTAGAGAATTAATAGAACATTTGTATGAGTTATAATATATCTGGAGTTACAAATGAAAAAAATAATAATACCTATCATAGTAATCATTACATGGTACATGCCACTTTTAGCTCAGGAAGATTTTTGGGAACAGACGAATGGACCATTTGAGGGACAATTCTATTCATTGTTAACACTACCAAACGGTGATATTCTTGCTGGAATTTCGAATGATGGGTTGTATCGCTCAACTGATAACGGTATTAATTGGGAGCGTATCGGATTAGATCAGTATATTTTTTCATTAATCCTCAATGCCAAAGGTGAAATTTTCGCAGGAACAATAAATAGAGCATTTCGTTCAAAAGATAATGGTTATACATGGGAACGATTAATAATCGGATTGAAAGAAAACCGTAGGGTATTTTCATTTACTTTTAATTCAATCGGAGGTATTTTTGCTTCTACATACGATGGATTATTTTACTCTTCTGATGACGGTTCGAGTTGGATTACATATGGATTACCGGATAGTCTTCAGGTTTATTATACAACAATTAATACTTTAGGTTATATTTTCGCAGGGACTGAGAACGGAGTTTATCGCTCGACAGATGACGGAAATACTTGGACAGATTGCAATATTGATTATTACAACTCAAACTTTACTATTGCAATAAACTCTCAAAATATTATCTTTGTTGGCAATGATAGCGGTGTTTTTAGTTCATCAGATAATGGTGACACATGGATAAATACCGGATTGGAAGATAATCAAGTCCGAGCATTGATTATTAATGAAAATAATGAAATATTTGTTGGGACGACAAGTAGCTTTTACAAATCATCTAATAATGGTTTAAGCTGGATTCAAGCGGATCTAACTGATGTCGCTGTAAGGTCGATTTCTCAAAAAGATAATGAGAGTTTGTTCGCAGGTACTAACCTTGGTCTGTACCATTCGACTGATAAAGGTGTTAACTGGAAAATTATCGCATTACTTAACAGCAAAGTGATTGATGTAGCTATCAATTCTAAAGGTGAAATCTTTGCGGGAACTGAGAGAGGGATATTTCGAACAACAGACCAAGGAAGCACATGGGTTCCGAAAAACAATGGATTTAATGGTGGAATTCTAACTCTTGTTATAAATAAAAATGAAGAAATTTTTGCTGGGACATATAACGGGATTTATTATTCCTCAAACAGTGGAGACAATTGGACAAAAATGAATGACAGTCTAAAAGATGAATCTTTCGAATCAATAATAATAAATCCTGAAGGTAAGATTTTCGCAGCTACTAAGTATTGCTCTTTTTTTTCATCAACAGATAATGGCGTTACTTGGGAATATATATCTTTTATACATTCTGGAGAAACTTATACACAGGAAGTGTTTGCATTATGTTGTAATCAACAAGGAGATATTTTCGCAGGCACATACGATGGGATTTTTCGGTCAAAAGATAACGGCAAAACTTGGGAATTAACCGGATTATTTGAGTATACAATATTTTCTTTATTAATTAATCCTGAAGGTGATATTTTTGCCGGTACTTTAAATGGTGTTTATATTTCTAAAGACAATGGTAATTCATGGGATTCAACAGAGTCAGAATTTTTTTTAACAAATTCTTTGGTTGTAAATTCTGATGGAAAAATATTTGCAGGTACAGATGGTGGTATATTTCAATCTGTTGATAATGGATATAACTGGAAGCAAATTAATAATGGTTTAACTAATAAAAGTATCTCATCAATGGCAATAGATTCTAATGGATATTTGTATGCAGGTAGTTATGGTTCTGGTGTATTCAAATCTAAAAATACTACAGTATCTGTCGAGCAGGACCCAAACGGTTCAATAACAAATTTAATATTAACCCAAAACTACCCTAATCCGTTCAACTCAAATACTGAAATAAAATTTAATATTCAAAATCCGGAATTTGTTACTTTAAAAATTTTCGATGAACTTGGCAGGGAGGTCAGGACACTTGTAAATGATTACCAATATGAAGGCGAGCATTCAGCGAAATTGGACGGGATGGGATTGACGACAGGGATTTATTATTACAGTTTGAGGACTAGCAAGGGAATTGAAACGAAGAAGATGGTATATATAGCAGAGTAGTGAGCTATCCTTCGACAAGCTCAGGATGACGGAAAGATGTAGCTAATGGATAATGGATAATTGTTACTTGTTAATTGAAACAATCATATTATCAATTAATCTGGTCTTCCCTATTTTGCAGGCAATCAGCAAAACTATGCTTTGCCCTGTAGTGAAATAGTCAGGTTCGTCTAATGTCTCAGCATCGGCTGAACAGGCATAATCTATGCTTATTTCAAGGATTTGCTTAAGGGTTTCGAGCAAAATGCTGTTGATATTTTTTCTGTTTAACTCTCCACTGTCAATAGATTGTTTGGCAATGTTTAATGCTTTGAAAAGTATCACAGAATTTTTTCGTTCTTCGGGTGAAAGATAAACATTTCTTGAACTCATTGCCAACCCGTCAGCTTCTCGCTGAGTTGGAGCAACAATTATTTTAACAGAGAAATTCAAATCCCTGACTAACTGTTTTATAACCAATGTTTGCTGGTAATCCTTTTGACCGAAAATTGCATAATCAGGAAGCGTTGCATTAAATATTTTCGCTACAATAGTCGCTACACCATTAAAATGAGTTGGTCTGAAAGCACCCTCAAATTTTTCTGAAATACCTGATATTTTTATTTCTGAATTAAAGTTTTTCGGATACATCTCTACTACTGAAGGATGAAAAAGATAATCTGAACCATTTGATTCAGCCAGCTTACAGTCTTTTTCGAAATCACGCGGATATTTCTCGAAATCTTCATTTGGAGCAAACTGAGTAGGATTTACAAAAAGAGTTGTGATAACAATATCGGCAATATCTATACCATTCCTAATTAAACTGCAATGACCATCATGTAAATAACCCATAGTAGGTACAACTGCAATTGTTTTACCGGATTTTCTTAGTTCATTAGAGATATTTTGCATTTCAGAAATTGTTTCAATCACTTTCATAATTCTCATCCTCAATTTTGGTTAACAATAACCCACTTTAAATTTTCATTAACAATTAACAATTGACAATTAGCCATTATCCATTAGTAAAGTGCCTGCTCTACCTGAGCTTGCTTCTGTAACGCGATGATTGAAATTTTCAATTTTTGAAATTGGAATTTCAGCAATAATTTCAACAGCATCGTGATATGATTCTTCAGAATTGATAGCGAATTCTGAGACTAAATGTTTTATTGCATTTAAATCATCATAGGTACAAAATACCTTGATTCGCTTTGTTATATGCACTTTCTTTTGTTTACAAAGTTGTAAGACTGCTTCAGTGGCATCGGAATAAGCACGAGCCAAGCCGCCTACTCCAAGTTTAGTACCTCCAAAATATCTTGTAACAACAACAATTAAATCACTTAAATCATATTTTTTTATAGCAAAAAGAATTGGTTTACCGGCTGAACCATTTGGTTCCCCATCATCAGAAGCCCTGAAATCTAATCCCTGATTACCAATTCTGTAAGCAAAACAATTATGAGTTGCGTCGAAGAACTCAGTACGAATTGTACCTAATATTTCCTTCGCTTTCTCTTTTGATGAAGCAGGTACGGCAGTAGCAATAAACTTAGAACTTCTAACCTTAATTTCATTTCTCAACTGCTCCTCGATTGTTAAGTAAAAATCCGGAGTAAATGATTCTTTTTCAATATTTTCATGCTCTTTATTTGTCATAGGAATTACTTTTATTTATATCCATCCGAAATGGCTTAACATAATATGAATACCAATTAAAATCAAAACAACTCCTCCTAAAACAGAAATCTTTCTGCCAAAAAATGAAGCTAATTTTTCACCTGCTTTTATACCAATTAATGACATTGTTGCCGCAACTATTCCAATTATAATACTCGGAATAATTATTTCAGAATTAACTAAGCCCAAGGAAAAACCTACTGCCAGAGCATCAATACTTGTAGCAATTGAAAGATTAATCAGCTTAAAACCTTTGCTTATGTCTTGAGTAAGAACATTAGAACTATTATTCATTGCATCATATATCATTTTACTTCCAATGATTGAAAGAACAACAAAAGCTACCCAATGGTCATATTGTTCAATTATTTTAACAATTTCAGAACCTGCGAACCAACCAATAATCGGCATAAGAAATTGAAATAAACCGAAATGAAAAGACAGACGAAATTTCTGTCTTTGAGTTGCCTTACCAAAATATGCACCTGCTGCGAATGATACTGCAAAAGCATCAATTGCAAGGGCAAAAGCAATTAATATGACTAAATAAAGTTCCAAAAAGTATTTTAAAATTTACTAATAATTTCAATAAAGATAGCAAAATTAGTAAAAAGAATGGACTTGTCGAAATTATAACCCGCAAATAACCGTTAATGCTGACGGTATAACCTCAAATACGAATGGTGAATGTCCAAATGTTTCTCCGTCAAATTCAAGGAAAATCTTTTCTTCAGTGGTAATTTCTAATTTTTTCGATTTATAAGTCGAAATTTTAGGATGATTGACATGAGTACCTTTATATAATTTCGGTAACTGGGTTATAACTTCAAATCTTGAGACATCCTCAATAAGAGTGAAGTCAATAAAACCATCATCAGGAACAGCAAAAGGAAGTTGTTTCATACCTCCGCCATTATATTTGCCCTTTCCAACGGATAATAAAAATAACTTACAACTGAGTTGCTTATCATCGAAAACAAGATTACTCTGAACCGATTTATATTTAATGAGTGATGATACAACATTTTTTAAGTAAACCAAAATTCCGCTTTTATTCCTTTGTTTGTCAATATTTGATTTAATTGCAACATGAGCATCGAATCCTATACCGGCTATATTTGCAAAAAAGCGGGAACGAATTTGCTCATTTTCATAATAGGTAACCTTTGCTAAATCCTGTGTTATTGTTTTACCTTGTTTAATCAGAGCTATGGCAGACTTAAAATCATTTGGGATATTATAAGAACGGCACCAATCGTTACCTGTACCAACAGGTATCATTGCAATTGTAATACCTTTTAAAGAATTCTCAGAGCTTGAAAGAATTCCATTAATTGTTTCATTTAAAGTACCATCCCCCCCAACAATAATAAAATTTTTATATCCTTTTTCAATTTGCTCCCGGGCTATTAAGATAATATGTCCAATATAATCTGAAAATTGAAATTGATAGGGAATATCATTTTCAGTCAGTAATGAAGAAATTATTTGCCAGTTCTTTTTTCCGGAACCATTGCCTGCATTAGGATTAATTATTACAAAATAATCTGAATTACTCATAAATTAAAGATTTGGTTTAAAATATTTTTTACAAGAATAATAAAAATTTTTGGTATATGAAATAAATATCATTAAATTAAATTTTTATTCATTGAAAAAAAACTGAAACTAAGTATCATATAAAGATAAATATAAGTAAAAGAATTTGAACAATACAATGTTAAATAATGAAAGTGAATAATTTATGAAAAAAGCAATATTACTAATAGCATTACTTACCTTAATTACTTCTGTTAACTTTATAGAATTATTTTCTCAGGAAGAAGCAAGGGTAACAGTAATATTAACTGATAAGGATGGTAATCCAAAGTCCAATCTTGATTTTGATTTACTTAATTATTCAGACAATTCCATTCACGCTAAAGCACTCACAAATGAAGAGGGTAAATACATATCTATGCTGAAAAAGGGTGGTAGTTATGTAGTTTTTTTCAAACAGTCAGATAAGGAATGGACATTTAATTTTGAAGTCCCGGATAAACCCGGGAGAAGAGCATATACTTACAAATTTGCTATATATCTCAAAGAATCAAAGGAAGTCGGTTACAGAAGTACGTCTGACTTTGATATTAAAGCAGACCCGACAATATGCAATACAACAATAATAATAAGAGATGAAAACGGAATGCCTTTACCATTTCAACCTTTTACAATTTTTACAAGAGACAATACTTTCCGTCAGGAAGTTACTAGTGACAGTACCGGAGAATATAAAATTGTATTAAAGAGAGATAAACGTTATGAATTACAATCTCAGCTTGATGGATTTAACTTTACATCTTATATTGATATAGGCAGAGATATCGAGTTTTTAAAATATATTTTTGATATTGACTTTAATCTTATTACACATAAGAATCTGGATACTACTTACATCGAAAAAGAAATTTTAGAGAAAAGAGATGTTCATACAATTATAAGAGTAATCAATAAGCAAGGCGAACTCCAGGAAGATGCCGATGTCATTTTGGAAGAATCTAACAAAAGAGTTTTCCAGAGCATAACAGATAAGACCGGTGAAGTGAATACAATGACAGATAGAACAAGAGTATATGATGTATACGTGAGAAAGTTCAATAGAACTTTCGTTAATGAGATGATTTTACCAAATGATGAAACAATAACTGAATTTTTATTTATTGTGGAAGTGGACTTCAAGAAACAACCTAAACGAAAGTTTCGTCTAAATGCTTATTTTGATACCGGAAAATCAGATCTTCGGGAAGAGTCTTTTGATGATTTGAACAGACTCTTGAAAATGATGCAGGATAATTTAAAAATGATAATTGAAGTTGAAGGACACACTGATAGTCGTGGAGCAGCAAAACCAAATCAGGTGCTTTCAGAAAATCGAGCAAAAGCAGTACTAAACTGGTTGGTAGAACGTGGAATAGAAGGAAACCGAGTTACTCATGTCGGATATGGTGAGACTATGCCATGTGCTACAAACAAGACCGACCAAGGCAGACAATTAAACAGAAGAATTGAAGTCAGCGTCATGGATGAATAGTAAATAAAAAATATTTTTTTAGCTTATAAACAGAGTATAATTTTATGGACATATTGATTTTAATTATAATAGCTTTTTTATCAGCATTACTTGGCTGGTATTTTTCAAAGACAAAATATTCTGCTGAAAAAGGCGTGTCTATCGAGGAAGTTGAGAAATTGAAATCGCAGATTAATGAGCTTAATATAGTTAAATCCATTGCTGAAGAAAGAGTAGCAGGTTTACAAAATGAATTACATACTTTAAGAGAGAAATACTCACAGAAAGAAAGAGAGTTAATTGATGTGAGTTCTGAACGTGCCAGAAGTAATCAGGAAGTATTAAACTTTAAGCAAAAGTTGGAAGAACAAAAGAAAGAGCTTGACGAATTGCAAAAAAAATTCACTAATGAATTTGAAAATCTGGCAAACAGGATTTTTGAGGAAAAAAGTTCAAAATTCGCAGAACAGAACAAGGAAAATTTAAAGACAATATTAAATCCTCTCGGTGAAAAAATTAAGGAGTTTGAAAAGAAAGTTGAAGAAACTTATGAGAAAGAATCGCGGGACAGAACTTCACTTGGTGGTGAAATAAAAAAACTATTCGAGCTAAATCAACAAATAAGTATGGAAGCTCAAAACCTGACAGTTGCTCTTAAAGGTCAGGCAAAGACCCAAGGAAACTGGGGTGAAATAATTTTGGAGAGTTTGCTGGAAAAATCCGGATTAGTTAAAGACAGAGAATACTTCATACAAAAATCATTTACAAATGAAATCGGAAGAAGACTACAGCCGGATGTTGTTATTAAGTTTCCTGGTAATAGGGATATAATTGTAGATTCAAAAGTTTCATTGAATGCGTATGAAAGATTCTCATCATCGGAAACCAAAGAAGAGCAGGAAAAAGCTTTAAAGGAACATATCATTTCAATTAAAAAGCATATAGATGAACTAAGCGAAAAGAAATATGAAGATATCAGTGAATTAAAAAGTCTCGAATTTGTATTTATGTTTATTCCTATTGAACCTGCGTATTATACTGCTTTACAATCAGATATTCAAATATGGAGCTACGCTTACGAAAAGAGAATTTTACTGGTAAGTCCGACAAATCTTTTTGCTGTGTTGAAGATGACTGAAAAACTTTGGCAACAGGAGTATCAGAGTCAAAATGCATTTGATATTGCGAAGCGAAGTGGCGACTTATATGATAAATTTGTTGCTTTTGTTGAGGATTTGCAGACAATTGGAAGAAAAATTAATGAAGCTGAAAAAAGCTATGAATCTGCCATGAACAAGCTTCAAGATGGCAAAGGTAATCTGATTTCGAGAGCAGAAAAACTTAAAGAATTGGGTGCAAAAGCAAAGAAAAGTTTACCGATAGAATCATCTGCTGACAGTCTTTAAGGAAGATATCATTGTGAAATCCCTAGTTATTATGTACTATCACCTGTATATGATAACCTGAATAGTTATTATTACTACAAATAAGTCTTGTTGATTACTACATATAAAAGGTTATTCACACTATCATATATATTCAATAAATAATCGTAATTTTATAATGTGAAATATTTTATTTTAAGAACAAATTGAACATATTTTTTTAATTAACAATTGACACTCGATAGGAATAATGTTAGGAAATTTGTTGGAAATATATTGTAGTTATGTAATAGTGATGATTAGAAATCATCCTATGAAGATTTATATATTAGCTCTCATAGCATTCTTTAACTTTTCAAATATGGAAGTAAATGCAGATTATTGGCAAGTAACTACTTTGAATGAGCCGTCTGCTGGATATTTGAAAATGGATATAGAGAGTGGGGGGAACTTTTATTTATTGGATAATTATGGAACAATACAACATGTAGATTCAAGCGATGATATCCATGATTGCTTGCGATGGAAGCATTTAAGAAATGGTAATTTGAGTTGTGTAAAAGACAATCATTACAGAATTTATAATGAGAATTTAGATTTGCTGGAGATAATTGATATCCCTGAGGATTATGCTTTGGATATACACGATATGGAAGTACTGGATAACGGACATTATCTGTTAATATGTGCTGAAACAAGAACGATGGACCTGAGTGGAATTGTGGATGGTGGTCAGACAGATACAAAAGTTTTATTTGGGGTTTTAATTGAGACAGGAAGTACAGGTGAGATTTATTGGATTTGGAATAGTTTTGACCATTTTAACGTTCTCGATGCTACTTCTGATATAGATTTAACACAAAATGGTATAGATTTAACACATATGAATGCAGTTGCAGTTGATTTGGACGGAAATATTTTGATATCATCAAGACATTTAGATGAAATCACAAAAATCAACAAACAAACAGGCGAGATAATGTGGAGATGGGGAGGCAGTGAATGCAGGAACAATGAATTTGAGTTTATTAATGATAACGTTAATGGTTTTAATGGTTTTTCACATCAACATGCAATTACTGTTTTATCTAACGGAAATTATTTACTATATGACAATGGTAATTTGAAACCGATACAGTATTCGAGAGGAGTAGAATACAGTTTGAATGTTCCGGCGAAAACAGCAACCAAGGTTTGGGAATACAGACATAATCCGGATATATTTATGGAGAGTTTGGGTAATGTACAGAGATTGAAGAATGGAAATACTCTGATTAATTGGGGCCTTGACAAAATAACAGAAGTGAATTCATCTAATAATGTTAGATTTGAATTAACACATGGCAATACTGCTTATCGTGTATACAAAATATTAATCAAGATGAACGCTATGAGCAGGAATATAAGTGGAACAGGGTTATATGATTTTAACGGTGGAAATAAAGAGAGGACAAAGGTTAATATTAATATTTCTTCTTATTCGGGGAGCGGAAGTCTGATGGTGGAAAAACATGATTATGCTCCACCAACTTCGAACTTTTCTGATACGAATTTTACTTCTATATTGCCATACAGGTGGGTTTTAAGTAAAAACGGAATAACAAACCTTAACGGAAACTTTAGAATTAAAGTAAGTGAATTGGGAGGAATAAATAAACCTTCTGCAATTAGTTTATTCAAGAGGGATGGTGAAGCAAGAGGAACATTTGTTGAACTTAATACAAGTTACAGCAGTGCAAATGGAGAAATCAGTGCAGACATTAATGGATTTGGTGAAATAATAATGTGTTCTTATAAATTGGGAAATGTAAGTCTGGCATCTCCTTCCAATAATATATACGGCATTAATACTCTTGGGCTTCTGACATGGCAAAAAATTAAGGGAGCTAATAATTATAGAGTACAGATAAGTGACGACAATGGCTTTAATAATTTATTAAAAAATGAAATTGTTGGTAATGTGTCTGAGACCAATTATGCGGATTTGAATTTTAATACAAGGTATTATTGGAGAGTCTCAGCAATGAACAGCAAGGATACATCAGATTGGTCTGCTGTAAATTCATTTACTACGATGCTCGAGGCACCGGTGTTGATTTCCCCTGAAAATTCTAAAATTGGTGTGCCGCTTTTAACATATCTTATTTGGAGCCATGTTAATAGTGCCACAAGATATTGGGTACAAATTGCCCGGGACAGTTTGTTCACTAATATTGTTGATCAGTCATTTGGGTCAAGTGATACATTAAAACTGATATCCTTACCATCTAATAATACTATATATTATTGGAGAGTTTCAGCTTATCGTTCTACAGATACCAGCAGTTGGTCTGAAAAAAGGAACTTCAAAACAAAGTTGGGATACCCCGAAATAACTTTTCCAAAAAATGGAAGTCATAATATTGATACTGTTGGAAAAATAACATGGTCCGAAATAAATGGAGCAGAAACTTATAACCTACAAGTAGCCAAAGACTCATTGTTCAATAAAAAATTTATAGAGGATTATAATATTAATGAGAATGAATATGATTATAAAAATGCTGACTTTAATCATACATATTTTTGCAGGATGCGTTCAGTTAGTAGTATTGATTCAAGTGACTGGAGTAAAGTAACAGATTTTACGACATTATTAAAAAGTATAACCCCTCTCATTCCAGTTGATAAAACTACTGATTTAGACACAACATTCACATTTTTTTGGGAAGAAAGTAGTGACCCTTGTTTTTACACATTTGAAATTTCCAAAGATAAAGAATTTTCTCAACTGGTTTTTTATAAAGATAGTCTTGTTTTTTCAAATTGTAATGTAAAAGGACTGCCATCAGAAACCACACTATATTGGCGTGTAAGAATCGAAATTGGAGAAAAGCAAAGTAAATGGTCAAAAATATTTTCATTTAAAACAATGAAGATTGTTCCTTTAACTCCACCCGTATTGATTAACCCAATAAATGGTTCAGAAGACTATTCAATTTCAGGATATTATATTTGGAAAGGTATTCCCGGAGCCAATGAATATTCTTTGGAAGTTTCTCAAGATAGTTCATTTAATAATACTATTGAATCAAGAAAAGGAATAACAGATTCAACTGCATTTTTTGAAAACTATAAATATAATTATCAATATTTTTGGAGAGTAAAAGCATATATTATTTATGATAGCAGTGAATGGTCTGAAGTTTGGAATTTTACGACAGCCGACGAAACTACTTATCCTGAAACTCAACTTTTAGAGCCTAATGACGCAAGCACTAAAATTCAAATAAAAGGTTCACTAAAATGGATTAAAGAGCAAATGGCAACGAAATATCATGTACAAGTTTCCGATGATAAGGAATTTTATACTCACTTATATAATGTTAAAGATATAATTGATGATTATTTTGAATACGATAGTCTTTCATATAATAAAAAGTATTTTTGGAGGATTGGTGCTGAATTTAATAACCAAAGCATAATGTGGTCAGAAAAACGATGGTTTGTAACTGAACTAAAACCTCCAACAATTATTTCACCTGAGCATAACAGTTCAGGTAATCCAAAGAGCGAATTGCTAAAATGGACTGAAGAAGACGGTGCCATCGAATATGATATTCGTTTATCTGACGACTCTTTTTTTAATAATATTATTTTGGATATCAAAAATAACTCGGCTAACGAATTTCCATACGATTTATCTGACAGTTTGACATATTATTGGATGGTCAAAGCCATTAATGATACTAATGAAAGCCAATGGAGTACAGTATATAAGTTCGCTACTTCAAGCACTATTGACGTCTCAGATAATCAAATCAATGACAATTTTTGGATAAATCCAAACCCGGTTCATTGCTATGCTACATTAAATTTTTCGATAGAGAAGAATTCATTTGTTACTATAAGAATAATAGATTTATTAGGAATGGAATTATATAAGCATAAGCTTGACTATATTGCCAAAGGGAGAATTACTCGTAATTTAGATTTGAATTTTTTGAATGAAGGTTGTTACTTCCTTTTGATTGATGACGGTTGGAAATTAAAAACATTAAAGTTGATAAAAAGATAGAATAATACTTCAAAAATCCGTACATCAACTTAGATAGTTTTGCTTAAAACAAGCATTAATTAATTAAAACACAAATAGTTATATAAGTACACCCGGAGGGACTTGAACCCACAGCCCTCTGATTCGAAGTCAGATGCTCTATCCAATTGAGCTACGGATGCATTTATTCTTTTGACTTTTATTCCAATGTTTTATTTTTACAGCTACTCCAAATATCTTTCAACAACTTTTATTCCTTTTGCTTTGCTGATTTTTTCAATTAATTCAAATAAATAATTAACATCATTGAAAGAAATGGTTAACAATCCCTCAAAACCATCATCTGTGGTTTTAAAATTTATACCTTCGATATGAAAATTTTCCACTGAACTAATTGTAGAAGTAAATTCTGCAAGTGCTATTGCCTGATCTTTACCTGTGATTCTCAGTTTAGAAATAAAAAGCTTCTGGTTAATATTTTCCCAATTCAATGCTATTAGCAAATTTGAATCTTGTTTGTTCATTTTTTTTATAACATTACATTTTTTTCTGTGGACAATTATGCTCTTTCCATCCTGAGATAGCTCCCCGACAATTTTATCATCAGGTAAAGGATAACAACATTCAGGAAAAGTAATATTGTGTTTGGAATAGTCAAAATCTGTTGCATTTATTTTATCAAGTTCATTAGTTTTTTCAGATAATTGCAAATTATTATCAATAGAATCTTTTGTCTTCTTTTTCTTCATATTCCTTAGCAATTCCTTAATATAATCAAAAAGCATTTGCTCGTTGAAGCCGGAAGTACTTAATTCTATGAAAAAATCATTTTTAGAATCATAATTCAAAGATTTTAAAATCTTTCCAAATTTCTTTTCTGATACTTTAAATCCCATTTTTGATAAAAATTCGTTCCAGATTATCTGGCCTTTTTCTTCAGTTTTAAGATTTTGGTCTAGAAAATATTTTTGCAGATAATTTTTTGCCCTTTGCGTAGCAACTATGTTTAACCAGTCCATATTTGGCATTTGATTTTGTGAAGTAATAATTTCCACTTGATCACCACTTTGTAATTTATAGTCCAACGGAACAATTTTTGAATTAACTTTAGCGCCTATACAATGTTCACCAATTTCACTATGAATAGCAAATGCAAAGTCAAGAGGAGTTGCATCTTTTGGAAAAATTTTAAACTCCTTAGCAGGAGTGAAAACATAAATCTCATCCTGATGCCAATTCTTTTTAATGCTTTCAAGCAATTCATCGGGAGTACCTTTGCCTACTTTTTCAAATACACTTCTTACGAGATTGAGCCATTCTTCCGTGTTTTCATCATCCAAGACAGATTGTGCAGGCAGAAAACCACGTTTGTAATTAAAATGAGAAGCAACTCCTTTTTCTGAAATCAAATGCATTTGACGGGTTCTTATTTGAAGCTCAACCGGACTACCGTCCGGACCCCTTAATGCGGCATGCAATGATTGATAACCATTCTTCTTTGGGTTGGCTATATAATTCTTTAAAGTTCCCGCAACGAGTTCATAAATACCGGTAATAATTGCATAAGCGATATAGCAATATTTAATATCTTCCGAATTGATAATCACTCTGACAGCAAAAAGGTCATTTAATTTTTCAAGAGGCAGCTGACGTATATGAATTTTATTATAAATAGAATAAATGTGTTTTGCTCTTCCGCTAATTTCAAATTTTATCCTATTTTTTTTGAAAAGTTCATCATGCTCCAGAGCTTCTTTGATAGGATTCACAAAATTATTAATATATTGTTCTCTTTCCAACCTTGTACCGTGAACTTTTTCTTTTATTTCATTAAATTGAATAGGATTAGTTATTTGAAAAGCCAAATCTTCAAGTTCACCTTTAATGTTACCAAGACCAAATCTATGTGCAAAAGGAGAATATATTTCCATTGCCTCCTGAGCAATCTTGATTTGCTCTTCAATGCTCAGTTTTCTTAAATCAGTAAAAACAGCATCTGTAATATCCCTCATATTCTGCAAAGTCTCTGCAATTTTAATCAAAATTATTCTTACATCTTTGAATAAAGAAAGAAGCAATTTCCTGTAATTTTCACTGTTTAAAATATTTTGTTCTTCGATATGCTGTATCTTGTCCATACCTTCCACAATTTCAGAAATTGTTTAATATCTTTGAGTTTAAAAACATCACTATCCTGAGGAATATCATGGAGTAAAGCACAGATTACTGATATTTCATCTAATGGCATTTCATTTACAGCAATCATTGCAACAAAGTATGAATGTTTATAATATGGAATACCATTTTCTGTGGATTTGTTTTTGTATGCTTCAAGACAAAAGTAAAAAGCTTTTGAAATAGTGTTCTCATCAATTGATTTCAGAATTTTTCTGCAAACCTTAAGAAGATTCTCAAGTTCTTTCTTGTAATCTTTTGTTGTTTCAAAAGCTGTTTCTTTCTTTTTTAAAGACCAAAGCATTTTTTTACTAAAAATTTATATCTACAAAATTCCGGTAATTTAATAAGAAGTTAATTGATTACTTTTATTTGAAAAATCCTTGAAATTCTTTTTATATTTACTGAACAATCAAATATTATATAATTTATTCCTTTATCAGTAATTTTTTAGTTAATTTAGTATCAAATAAATAGTACTTATTAACACAAAATTACAAAAAAACACAAAATACTAAGTGTACTTCAAAATAAAAGGTACGAATAATATAAATATTTTAATTTTATGATAGAAACTGATATAAAAAAAGAGAAAGTAGTAACTATTGCTGTTGTGAGAAAGGGAGCCGACAAACAGATAATGTTCGAACACCTACAAGAGTTGGAATCTCTTATTGATACAGCCGGTGCTGAAGTCATTGAAAAAATATATCAGGAATTGGAAAAACCAAATCCAAAAACTGCCATCGGCAAAGGGAAAATCGAAGAAATAAAACTAATAATTGATGAAGAAGATATTAAACTAATTATTTTTGATGATGATATTACTCCGACTCAAGTCAGAAATCTCGAGCAGGCATGGAA
>CAZEHW010000065.1:0-15562 GCA_964511865.1 uncultured Hyphomicrobiales bacterium
TGGGCACCTTCGGCTGTCAAATCCAAATCGTTATTCTTGTCCCTGTCGAATTCAACAAAGTATTTATCAATCAGCAATTCCTTTACTAATTGTGGTCCTTCGTTGCAAAGCTGGTCAACAGCCGGCTCCCAGCAAATACCGTCTCCTGCTTCCTGAATATCGTGTTTAAGTTTTGCAGGTGAATCATGTTCACCTTTATATATAATGCCACCCTGTGCCTGAGGTGTATTACCGCTCAAAATCTCTTCAGTCTTAGTTAGCATAATAACTTTAGCACCATTATCGGCGGCAGTCAAAGCCGCAATTGCTCCGGCAAGACCTGTCCCAATGACCAATATATCTGTTTTTAACATTTTTTCAATCCGAATCAAATTTCAAAACTCTAAAATTATGAAATTAAATTAGAAAAAAATAGAGAAATAAGTGAAAAAGTGTTAATCCTAAATTTGTTAAACTCAAAATATGTTTTAAAATGTTCTATTTATTTTAACACCTTTAAAATTTGTATCTAAAACTCATAATCAGTAATTAAAATATTCACAAAAAAATTCCGTTCATTGATTGTATTATTAATCTAATGGAAATATTGTGAAAATTATTAAAAATTATATAGTATTGTTTTTCGTTTTTCTTTTCCTTTCGCTTTCCCTGAGAGCAGAAAGAATACTGATTCCTATGGATTTGGCTCAAACCGACCATTTGAAGGCATACGGATTAACCTATTGGACATTAAAACGGGAACAGCCGGTTGATTGGCTGTTGAATTACCGTGGAGGTTCTTTTATGACTGATTACAGCGATATAATTGCCAACGAATGCAGGGCTAGAGGAATATTCTTTGAAACTATTGACGAAGCTACAGCTTCACAGATATACTCCGAAGTTCAGCAGGACAATGTGAATATGGATGTTGTGAAACTTGAAAAAGCTCCAAAGATAGCAGTTTACGTAACTCCCGGAATTCAGCCATGGGACGATGCCGTCCGACTTGCCCTGGAATACGCTGAAATTGAATACGATGTTCTTTGGGACGAAGAAGTAATAGGTGAAAAGCTCGATAAATATGATTGGCTTCATCTCCATCACGAAGATTTTACAGGACAGTTCGGCAAGTTTTGGATGTCTTTCCAAAATGCACCATGGTATATCGAACAGGTTTCGTTAAATCAGGCAATGGCAAATAAGTTAGGTTTCAACAAAGTATCGGAAATGAAAAAAGCTGTTGTTCTAAAAATCAAAGATTTCATAGCTAAAGGAGGATTCCTTTTTGCAATGTGTTCTGCTAGCGATTCTTTTGATATAGCATTAGCCGCACTTAATGTTGATATTTGTGAGACTATGTTTGATGGTGACCCGGCAGACCCGAACGCAAATGACAAACTTGATTACAGCCAGACTCTCGCATTCGAGAATTTTAAATTGGTTATGAGTCCTTATGTATATGAATTTTCTGATATTGATATTGAACCTGATGAAAATACTCATCGCCCTGAGATAGATTATTTTACTCTTTTTGACTTTTCTGCAAAATACGACCCGGTTCCCACAATGCTAACTCAGGACCATGCTAATATAGTTCAGGGTTTTATGGGACAGACTTCAGCTTTTAGAAAGGAAGTTATCAAAAAATCCGTTACAATCCTGGCAGAACGTGAAGGTACAGACGAAGTTAGATATATTCACGGCAACTTTGGCAAAGGTACATTTACATGGTTTAGCGGTCACGACCCCGAGGATTACAAACATCATGTTGGCGAGCAACCCTCAGAAATGACTCTATTTAAAAATTCTCCGGGTTATAGATTAATATTAAACAATGTACTTTTCCCTGCGGCAAAAAAGAAAAAGCAAAAAACCTAAAAATTTGGCAATGTTTTTGCTCTGAGAGTTCATGGTTGTATATTTGTATAATATAAAGTGATATTTTTAATATTTAGATAATTAATGGAAAAGTTTGGAGGATACATAAATAAAAGCAATAAGCTATTGCGGCTTTTTTTATTTTTCTTATTAATACCTTTTGTTACTTTAGCAAAACCGGTCTTGAATCTTAATGATACAATTGTCAACAGGGGAATTATTTCTCAAATTCCTATTTATGGTAGCTTTACAGAAACTAATACAAGTAATCTTGAAATTGTATTGGAATTTGATGCAATTTTACTTGATATTAAATCCGTTACCGGTGGGGATGACTTTGTGATGAAATGCTCTGAGCCGGAATTAGAAATTAACATGGATAACGTTAGCCAATCTTCTGTTACTATCAGTTGCGATAATATTCAACAAATAGATAATGGGATTTTTTGTATAATAAACGTTGAAGGGTTGGCTGGTCCCGATTCGATTACACAAATTAAACCAATTAAAATTACTGTAAATGGTCAGGATATTGTCGACACTGAACTTAGAACAGGTCAAATAACGATACCCGGAACTCCGGTATTTCAAACTTATCCTGAAAACATTGGAAATAATTATCCTAATCCTTTTTTTGAAGAAACAAGATTTCCAATAAGTATCCATGAGCCGACAAATGTGAAATTTTACATTTATACCAATGATGGCAGGTTTATATTGTCTAATGAAAAGCAGAATGATATGCTAATACTGTCATTCTACAAAAATAAAACTGAAATTCCAATAAGTAATTTGAATGATAAGCTTGAAAGAGGTTTCTATATTTTGAAGTTAAGTCCTGACAATATGCGTTTTGCCAGCGGTGAATATTATTTGATTATGGTTACTAAACTTGGTGTATATTATAAAAACTTTATGTATTTTAAATAAAAATAAATGATAAAAATAATTACATATTGTTCAATACTTCTATTCTTGGCTTTGTTTCTCAAGACTAATGCTCAGACTTCTGATACTAAGCCAATACCGGATACTTTAGCTGTTACTACTGACAGTTTAAACCAAAAAACAATTAAACTGCTGAAAAATCCTGTAGGTAATGAATTTTGGCTTTGCTTCCAAAGAAATTATAAAGAAACCGGAAATTTATCTTCAGACAAACTTATTCTTGAATTATTTATAACAGGTGATTGGGATGCAAAAGTAAGAATTGAAATTCCTGGGTCTAAATTTCGGATTGATACTTTGGTTCCTGCACAAACAGTTGTTAATGTTAAAATACCACAGGAAGCCCAGATTTTATCAAGTGAAACAATTGAGAAGCTTGCAGTACACGTTACTTCTGATAGCCCAATATCTGTTTATGGTTTGAACAGAAGATTTCAAACTACGGATACGTATTTGGGTTTACCTGTTGAAGTATTAGGTACTGAATATCGAGCTATGTGCTACACTGAATCGAAAGGACTTGTTTCTCAGGTTGCCATTGTTGCCACTGAGAATAATACTAAAATCAGTATTGTTCCTTCTGCGAATACCTTAAAAAATCCAAGGGGGATTGAATATAGCATACAAATGAACAGAGGTGATGTTTATCAGATTATATCGAAACTGGAAACCTTTTCTGATTGTGATCTGACCGGAACATTAATCAAGGCAAATAAAAAAATTGCTGTGTTTAGCGGACACCAATGTTCATATGTTCCGAAATCCGTGATAGCATGTAATCATCTTGTAGAGCAGGTACCTCCAATTCCTTCATGGGGGAGGCACTTTTACTTAGGAAGCTTTAAATCGCGATTAAGATATACTTATAGAGTTTTAGCAAATCATGACAGTACAAGAGTTTTTGTTAATAACCTTTTGGTTTCCGAGTTAAAATCCGGTGAACATTATGAGAGGATAGACAACAGAAATATTCAATTAACAGCTACAAAACCTGTTCTTGTTGCTCAGTTTTCTCATGGTATGAGTGACGGAGATTCAGTTGGTGACCCTATGATGATTTTGGTCAGTCCTACTCAGCAGTTTTTGAAATCTTACAGATTTGCAACACCTGTCAACGGTTCATGGAATCACTTTATTAATGTAATTGTTCCGACAACTGCCATTAATACTTTAAGATTAAACGGCAGGATGATTAGTTCTTCGGATTTTGAACAAATTGGAATAAGCCGGTATTCTATTGGTCAGATAAAAATACCATTTGGAACTCATACTATATCAGGCAGTGACCCTTTTGGTATGAACAGTTATGGTTTTGGATATAAGGGAGCTGTTAAGGATGATGCTTATGATGCTTATGGTACGATGGGGGGGCAATCTTTTATCGAGTATGAGATTGAGCTTGATTCTATTCCACCAAGTGCAGATATAAAGTATTATACTGACTCCACTAAGTTGATAGTTCGTGATGACCGTGTTGATGACAGCGGTATCAGAGAGGTAAGGGTTTTAGACAGTAAAGGTATTGATGTTGAAATTGACAAGATAATGATTGGTATGCCTCAGGGTGCAGTAAAGTTAATTCCGACAATACCTGAGCTACCCGGAAGATTGATAATTGAAACAATTGATGTTGCTTTGAATAAATCTCAATTTACTGTTTGTTATAAATTTGATGTAAGTAATGGGAAATTTGGTTTCTTTTTGTCCGAGGGAGATAATGATGACTGCGCAGTTGACCCCGGAATTCAAATTGGTGCTTTCGGCAATTTAGCGGCTAATATGAATATAGCAGATTTTTCTTCTACTGATGGGCTTCATGCAAAAGGAAAGTTCTCTGAAGGTTTTAATTTTGGTGGATATGGCGGTTTGGTTATTGGCAGAGAGATTCAGGATAATCAATTTGTTTCTGCAAGAATATTATTTGAAAATAACCCAACTACTTTGAATGCACCGGATTCGACTGTCGAACATGTAAGGGATTCGTTGACTCTTGAATTAAAAGATTACCAACAGCAAACAGACTTGAAGTTTAATGCCATGTTTATGAGTGTCGGATTTGCTTATGAGTACTTTTTGACCAAAGGAGTTTATATCTTTGGAGGTTTGAATGCCTCTTTTCCTTTAAGTAATGAAATTGAAGTTACACGCAAAATTTTAATTCCTGATGAATGGACTTATCCTGATGAAAAACGAGAGATGATTGATAAGACAGCTCCAAATGAACTTAGCTCCATTAATTCTTTAAGATTGTCATTGTTTTGGGGTACGGGTTTTAGTCTCAATATTAATTACAGATTTTCATTGTTTGGTGAGGTCATGTTCAATCATTATTTCAACAGCATGATTGATGACGGTGACTGGGCTTTGGAGCAACTTAAATTTAATATTGGTTTCAGATACAAATTCTTTTTCTTTGATTAAAATACCCCTTCGACAAGCTCAGGATTATTGTTTTTTGTTCTGAGTTCTGTTAATCTAATTTCAGATTAGTTGAATTTTCCTTATATTGCAATTCTTTATTTTTGATATTAATTAAATATATATATTATGAAATTTAACTTTTTTGGTAAAAAGAAAAATGAGTACAATTATTTGTCATTGACTCCCGTCAGGGTACATAAGTATGAAGATAGAGATGATGGCATGGTTAATATTCTTATACCACGGTTTAAAAGTGAATTTGCCAAGAAGTTTTTTTCTAAAGCTGTCAGGTCTGAGTTCATTAAAGCAAATCTTGATGAATTCGGTACTGCTACATGGAAGTTGATTGACGGAAGAAAGAACGTGGAGCAAATAGGAAAAGGTCTAATTGAAAAGTATGGCGAGACAATTGAGCCGGTTTATGAAAGATTGACAAAATTTTTAACTGATTTACATAGATACAACTTTATTTCATTTATAGAATTACAGAAAGGTAAATAATATGGCTAACGCATTAAAAGGGATTGAACCCCAGATAGTTTGGGATTATTTTGAAAATATACTTCAATATCCTCATCCATCTAAAAAAGAGCATAAGCTTGCGGCTTATATCGAATCATGGGCTAAAGAGCATAAATTTGAAGTTCAAAAAGATACTACAGGTAATATTGTTGTCAGAAAACCTGCTACTGCAGGTATGGAAGACAGACTTCCTATTGGTATTCAGGGACATATTGACATGGTTTGCGAAAAAAACAGCGATGTAACATTTGACTTTGAAAAAGACCCGATTCAGGCATATATTGACGGTGATTGGATAACAGCTAAGGGTACTACTCTTGGTGCTGATAATGGTATCGGCGTCGCTATGGGTATGGCAATTATGACAGGCGGTTTTCCTCATCCTGATATTGAATTGCTTTGTACTCTTGATGAAGAAACCGGTTTGACAGGTGCTATGACTTTAGAAACAAATATGTTGAAAGCTAAGATTTTAATTAATCTTGATTCCGAAGAAGATGGTGCTTTTACTATTGGTTGTGCAGGCGGTATGAATACATCAGCTACATTCAAATATATTGCTGAAGATGTTCCTGATGATTCAGTTGCTTTTGAAATCGTTTTGAAGGGCATGCAGGGCGGTCACAGCGGTATTGAAATTCACGATGGCAGAGCTAATGCTTTGAAGTTTTGCAATCGTTTGATATATAATGCTCAAAAGGAGTTTGATTTGCGTCTTTCGAGCATTAGAGGAGGTAGTGCTCACAATGCTATTCCGAGAGAAGCTTTTGCAGTTGTTACTGTTCCTTCAGCCAAAGAAAATGATTTTCTTGCTTTCGTTAAGAATTATGATGCAATGATTAAAGCAGAATTTAAATCTAAAGAGCCGAATATTGTTGCAGAAGCTAAAGAAGTTGCTGTTCCTAAAAGAGTTATGTCAAAAGATATGCAGAGCAAGCTTTTAAACTCATTTTATGCTATGCCTACCGGTGTTTACAGAATGAGTCCCGATATTAAGGGATTGGTTCAGACTTCAACTAATTTTGCTGTTGTTGAAACCCGTGATGATGAGGTTTTTGTTTTGACAAGCCAAAGGAGTTCTGTCGAAACTGAAAAGCTGGATATGGCGGCAGTTGTAAGAGCATCTCTTGTTTTGGGTGGTGCAGTTGTTAAGCAGGGTGACGGTTATCCTGCATGGCAGCCGAATATGGATTCGAAAATTCTTAACATTGCTAAAGAAACATACAAGAATAAATACGGGCATGATGCAAAAATTGAGGCAATTCATGCCGGTCTTGAGTGCGGTTTGATTGGCGAGAAGTATCCGGGTATGGATATGCTTTCGTTTGGTCCGAATCTTGTTGACGTGCATTCTCCTGATGAGAAGATTCAGATTTCAAGCACTAAGAAGTGTTTTGATTTGCTTCAGGAGATTATTAATAATATTCCGAAGAAATAGTTTGTAAAGTTTGTAAAGTTTGTAAAGTTTGTAAAGTTTTAAAGTTTTAAAGTTTACAAGTTTGAAGTGATTGAAAGTCCTTTTGCTGATTAGCAGAGGGGCTTTTTTTTGATTTGTGTCAAAAATTCTACACAGAATATTTATGAATAGTATCGTTTTTGAAAATAATTGGCATTTATTTTCATTTATTTTTGAAAAAGATGAGACGATTTTGGGTTTTATGTGTTATTATAATATAATGTTGACATAATTTGGAGAAACTATGAAAAAATTGTACTTGTTTGTATGCATATTAATAGTTACTACATTAAATCTGACTGCAAAGGATATTGCTGTTGAGAGTTTGCCTAAGCTTCTCGGACTTAGCAATATGGGCAGAGAATTTTACTTTTCGTTTATTCCATGCTGGGAATCGCCTGCCAAGAATGACCTTAAAATTTATATTTCTTCAAATGTTGAAACTATGGTAACTGTTGAGGTTGAAGGCAAAGGTTACTTCAAACAGCAAAAGACTATTCCAAATGGAGTAATCGAGTTTACACTTTCACCTTCGATTGGTCAGGCATACAGGAAAACACAATGGGAACCATCTGAACCGGATAATGTCTGGAGAGACGCAGGAGTTCATGTTATTGCCGATGACCCGATAATTTGTTATGGTATGACGAGATATCAATATTCGTCAGACGGCTTTTTAGCATTGCCTGTGAACGTTTTAGGGAAAGAGTATATTGTTGCTTCTTATAATGATGTTTCGACAAATGTTGGTCAATATTTGCCGAGTTATACAGCAATTACAGCGGTTTATGACAAAACGAAGGTATATTTCACGATGGGTGGGACAGCTTGGTCAAAAACTGCAGGTGGTTTGTTGCCCGGGCAAACTTCAAGTTGGAATTTATATGAGGGAGATGTTCTGCTTATTTCGAGTTTAGGACAGAAAGCTGATTTGACGGGTAGTATAATTAAAGCCAGCAAACCGGTTGCGGTGGTTTCGGGTAATTATTGTGCATATGTACCAACGAGTTGCGGATGTTGTGATGTAATAGAGGAAATGGAGATACCGACAAATTATTGGGGTACGGAGTATCATGTAAGTCCAATAGTGAACCGGCTGAAAAGTTCGTTAATAAGGGTTTTTGCAAAGGAAGCGAAAACAAAGATATACAGGGACCACGTGCAAATTGGTTTTTTAAGATATTCAGGTGGACAACAGGATGATGGTTGGCTGGAATTTCGTGCTATTGAAGGGACACCCAAACCGGTTGTGATATCTGGAGACAAACCTATTGGTGTAACGCAATATAATACCGGACAACAGGATGATAATGTTGTCAGCGACCCTTTTCAAATGGTGTTGATACCAATCGAGCAGTACGAAAGGGAGATGGTTTTCAACACGCCGGGTATAAAGGGCGGCTTTGGATTTCCTTATAATTACGTTAATATCTGCTATGAGGCAGTAAGCGATTCAGTGCCTGACGATTTGGAGTTTGCACAGGTTACAGATGGCTCATTTACATGGACAAAAATTAAGGATATGTCACCATCACCAGGTTCAGCTTTCAACAAAGTTATGGGAGGAAAAAATTATTATTCAAAAACAGTGTCATTACCCGGAGACGGAGTATATCGTATAAGATCAAATCATCCCTTGCAGGCATATCTATATGGCTTATCATTGTGTGATTCTTATGGATTTCCGGCATCAGCGGCTTTGAAGGATGTGATTACAAAAGTAGATACAATGCCACCGGAACCTGTGTGGGTTTTAGATTGTGATGGTACGGTAAATCTTCATAAGACTGAATATGTAACCGACAAACCTGATGAGGAAAGTAATCGCTCGAATATGAGTACAATTTATATGCATGCAAATGAAAGTTATAATTATAAGCTGTATTATGGAGATTTCATGCCCTGCGAAGTGCAGACTGTACCCTGGAGATTGGAAATAATAGATAACAGGGAAGACGCAAGAGCTGTAGTAACCTTTGCAGATTGTGCCGGGAATGATACGACTGTTTATATAGATTACTATGCTCCAAAAATGGTAATTGTTCCGAAGGTGGGAGATTATGGATTGCATAGAGTAGGTCAGACAACGGATAAAATGTTTTATGTTGTTAATCAGTCAAAAACATCAGCTTGTTATCTCAAATATTTAGAATTAAAGCTAAAAGATGAATATAATCCTCCAAAACCTCAGGGATTTACAATATGGGATTCGACAGGTACAAGCGAATTGCCCAATGTTTTTGGAGGTGACCACAATCCGGGAATCAGGATTGAACCATTGGATTCTATGCCGTTTATTGTAAGATTTGAAGCGACGAAGGGTGGTGAGTTTTGGGATTCAATAGGTTTGGGTGATACATGTAATTTCTGGTATAAAGCTTATGTAACAGCAGAAGTAGGTGTGCCTGTAATTGAAGTAAGTGATTGGCTATTTCCAACGACAACGATTGATAGTAGTTCAGTAGGCCAGTTTGAAATCGAAAATATAGGTACTGTACCACTTGAGATTTATGGTTATACAGGACCATACTTGACAGGCATGGTAAGCGGAACAAATATATTTGTATCTCAGGAATTGGCAGACCAAAATATTACTGAATCAACTCCATTGACGTTGAATCCAAAAGAAACAAGAACATTTCAAATAAAGTTTACACCGGATGAAGATGTGAGCTTTGTTGATTCGATTTTATTTATTAGCAATTCAATCAAGAACCCACAATTAAATAATGGTAATTCAATAGATAGTGTGTGTATCTTAGCAGGGAACGGAACGACGGTTGATGTGGATGATAACTGTATAAGTAATTGCTTGTATATATATCCTGTACCGGCATCAGATAAGATTGAAATTATCTCGGAATCTGAAATAAAAAACATTAAAGTATTTGATATTTTAGGATGTGAAAGGAATTGTCAATTTGCTAATAGTGAAGGAAGGAGTATAGTGAATACTTCTGATTTGAATGAAGGAGTATATTTCATTCTGGTCAATGTGAATGAACAAGCATTGGTTAGGAAGTTTTTGGTGCGTAAATAGTTAAGTTGTCAGAACTTTGTTTTTTTTGATTTTTATGATTATGATGATTTAAATAATTTGCGTCTTTGCTTATTTGCATCTTTGCGTGAAATTTTTTTTTCACTTTGTAGAACTCTGTGATTCTTCTGAGTATCTCTGTGTAATAAAATTCTTATAGTCAAAACAAAACTACTTTAAAACATTTGTCTTCTTTTTTAGAAACCGAAGAACTAAAAACATAATGATAGATATTATCAGAACATAAAGCCAGAAAATGTCTAATTCAAATATACCTTTGTAAAAATAATTCTTTATGAAATTGATGTATGCAAACGAAACAGCGAGTGCAGTCAAACCATAATATTCCCGTCTGATTACATCCTTCGCATTAAATTTAGAATCGGACTTCTCCCATAATTTAAATGAAGGTAAAAATGCAGGAGTTCTCATAGCCCAATTTGTATATTCTTCTCCAAATTTATTTCTTAAATAACCCTCTTCAGCAAACATTATTCTTTCATAATAAATCCAAAACAGCAATATCACAGCTATAATCAGCCAAAAGTTTGCAACGTATATTACAATGCCAATCCACATGAAGAAATTTCCCAGATAAAGCGGATGCCTCACAACTGAGTATATTCCTTTGGTATTCAGTGAATCTGCTACCTGCCCATTCACATTTCTGCCTGATGTATTTTTTTGGGCATATCCGATTGTTATTATTCTGATAAATAATCCGAATAATGAAATAATGAGGCAAACAATCGAAAATACCAAATTCGACGTATCGGCAAATACTGTCCTGTCAAAGTAAATTGTAACTGTTGCTAAAACGTATAACACCAAAGGCAAATAGCTTCTCTTATTGAAAAGCATATTACCTGTTTTTTCATATTCTTCAATTAATGCCATTAACTTTCTTCCTCAAAAAAAACGGGTAAAAATATTACCCGCAACAATTCATACAACAAAAATTCTTTTATAACTGAAGTTTACTTTACAAACTTTATAAACTTTTAAACTTTATAAACTTTACAAACTAATCTACCATTTCAAAATATTTACTTCATCAACATAAACAGTTTGTTTCTGCCTGAATAAAGCCAGAACAATTGCAAGACCGACAGCGGCTTCTGCGGCGGCTACTGCCATAACGAAGAAAACAAAAATTAAACCGGCTGAATCACCCATGAATGATGCGAAAGAAACCAATGTTAAATTCACGGAATTCAGCATCAACTCAATTGACATAAAAATAATTATCGCATTTCTTCTTGTCAGAACACCTATTGTCCCTATCGAAAAAAGTACAGCCGCCAAAATCAAATAATACTCTAAAGAAACAAATTCAAACATAATCTATTTTCTAATAATTTAAAAATTTCTAACTTAATTTACGCTTTGCTAACACAATCGCACCGATAATTGCTGCTAAAAGCAAAATCCCGATGGCTTCAAATGGTAACAGGTAATTTGTAAATAATACCTGACCGATTGATTGAACTGTCGAAAGATTCGCAGAATTTTCAGATAATTCAATTTTTCCACTCTTCTGAAGGAGAAAAATCATAATAAACTGAATAATCATAATACTCATAAGTAATACAGCAATTACTTTTCGAATGCTGAATTTTTCCTTAAGTTTTTCTTCATTACCAAGATTCAAAAGCATTATGACAAATATTACAAGTACCATTATTGCTCCTGCATATACCAATATCTGAATTGCCGCTATGAACTGGGCATTCAAAGTCAGGTACAGACCTGCCAGCATGAAGAAATGGAATACCAAAGCCAAAGCTGAAACAACAGGATTTTTAGCTGTGATTGTAACAACAGCACTTGCTATCGAAAAAACAGCCAATATCGAAAAAAATATAAACGTCAAACTCACAAATTTTACTCACATAATTAAAAAATACTTTTTCTTTAATTTTTATATAAAATCAAAAATAATGAAAAATTGTAATATTTAACAATTTATTTTATAAAATAATTAATCAAATTTATTAATATTAATTATTTTCTAATAAAATATTCTGATAATTAAATGTTTATTATCACTTACATCCTAAAAATCAAATAGAAAAAATGGCATTAACTCGGAAAAATAGCATTTCCTGAGCTTCTTTTTCGAAACGTTCCTGCTCAAAATAATTAATATCAACTTGTAGCTTAATTTTGTTATTAAATATAAATTTTGTAAATCCAAGACTGTAATCGGTTCTGTTACCTGTTTTACTAATTAACTCATCATCGGGTTTAAGATAGCTATATCTTAATCCTAAAGCCATATCATCACTAATCATGTATGAGACCTGTCCTCCGTATCCTTGTCCATTTAAGATATATCGCTCTGAACCTGTGGAGTTTGTTGTTATAGGTTCAGGAGCATTTCTGTAATAATATTCTCCAAATGCTGAAAAACCTTGATACTTGAAAAGGAAATCGGCAAAATACTGAGTTATATCCCTTGCCTGATACAAACTTTTTCCTAATATTCCTCTTTCTCTATGAGCATTATCATCATAAAAAGCTGAAGCAGCGATAAGAAGTTTAGGAGTCTTTTCCATTGATAAATCCATTTCATATGATTCACCTTGTTTTGCAAAAAGACCAAAGGGAAAGAGTTCAATTCTTCCGCTATAAGCATAACCACCATCAAGAACCGATTTTTGGTTAACTCCTTCTCCATGCGACCATGCAATATTTTCACGAACAGTGAAATCTCCTATACTCCATTGATTCAAAATCTGAAGACCGATGTCACGGTATGTATTGAATTGGCTTTCTGCGTATGAACGTTCTAAAAAATTCAATCCGGTAAATGACATCAACCTTGACAAAGCTCCGGGTAATTTTGCTTGTCCGACTCTAAGCTTAGTTTTATCAACAAATTCCCAGTCAAAATAAGCATCATAAATTAAACTGGAGAATTCCCCTTCAGAACCTTTTGTTGCTTCCATATCATTATTCGTAACACCTAACTGAAAAGAATATGTCAGCTTTGGAGATAGTATAAATCCATCAAACCGAAATCTCATTCTTCTCAACATCGTATTTGCAGTAATTTGTGTTCCTTCACAACTACAATTACTCAATGAATCGTAAATTTCAAATCTTGGTTGCAAAAGCAGTCCAAATTTCACTGCGTAGGAGCTATCATCGGCAACAATGTTGAGCCCCTTGGATAAATTAAAAATGCTATTGTTTTCTGCTTTTGAAATCGTGATTGAGGCAATCAGAATCAAAATTAGAGTAAAAGTTTTCTTATTCATAACTTTCCCGGATTTAAAGTTAATAATCATTATAATTTACTTTTAAACTTACATGAAAATCAGATAAAAAGATAGTGCTTCTGTGTTGTTATAAAAATAAAATATTATTTTGTATTTCTTGTGTGTTTGAGCATTTTTTAAATTTCTTTATTCATTTTAATAATCTGAGATTAAGGGATAATTACAATAATTTATTATATTATTAGTTTAGCGAAATATTAATATTTACGAATACATGTATATTATTAGTTGAATTATTTTAAAAAAGAATGAATGAAACATTATATGGAAAAACAATTAAAGGAAATTGAAAAACTAAAAAAGAAGGTTGATATATCTGATAATGAAATTGTAAGACTAATTCATCAAAGAAAAGAACTGACCGATTCCATATTAGATATTAAGAAAGCTCTGGGTATTAATTTTAGAGATAGGAATCGTGAAAGTGAAATTATAAATAAATTAGTGTATGTTTACGGACCCTCTAGTAAAAGTTTAATCACAAAAATATACAGACATATATTCAATAATTCATTGAAAGAACATTGCATTGAATTCAACCGTAAGGAGGTGATAACCCTCAATGATGCCTTAAGTCTAAGACCATTAATTATTGCAGGTCCATGTGCTGTTGAGTCAAAAGAACAAATATTGAAATTAGCAAAAGAATTATCCGGAAAAGGAATTAAACTTATGCGGGGTGGTGCATTCAAGCCAAGGACTTCACCCGATACTTTTCAAGGTTTGGGAGATACCGGTGTTGAGCTATTAAGTGAAGCCGCAAAAAAATATAATATGTTTATAGTAACGGAAGCATTAGAAGCAGGGCAGTTAATCAGAAATTATGATAAAATTGACATAGTCCAAATTGGTAGTCGTAATATGGCATCCTATGGTTTCTTGAAAGAAGTTGGTAAAATTACATCCAAGGATAAAAAACCTGTTTTATTAAAAAGAGGTTTCAATGCTACTCTTAAGGAATTTCTTTTAGCGGCAAAATATATTCAGGATGAAGGTAATCCTAACATCATTCTGTGCCTGAGAGGTATAAGAACATTTGAGCAAATTGATTCAAAAATGAGATTCACTCCGGATTTAGCAAGTATTCTTGAACTCAAAGAAATGACTAATCTGCCTGTTATTTTTGACCCTTCACATTCAACAGGGAATTCAAGATTTGTCCAAAAAATATCTGAAGCCGCATTGAATTTAGGTGCAGATGGATTATTAATTGAAACTCATTTTAATCCTTCACAGGCGATGAGTGATGCTGAGCAGTGCATATTGCCCAAAGTTTTATTTGATATTTTAGAAATTATTGAAAAAAATTGAAACTTTTTTCTATTTTTTGTGTCTTTTAATTATTTAAGAGTGCAAATTTGAATTAATTTATCAATTTTAAATTATTTGAAATATTTATGAAAAAAATTATATTTATATTTTTATCGATTTCTTTAGCATATTTATTGTCTTGTAACAGAAGTGACAATAATCTATTATCTGACATACAAATTCAAGATGCAAAATTAATTCCTGAATTTTCTAATGAAATTCTGGAATATACTGTTACATCACTTAATTCACTAAAACCAATATCAATAGTCGTAACAGCTCAGGATAAAAGAGCTAAAATTGATTTTAACTATGATGTTATTGACAATGGCAAAATTAAAATAGATAATCTTGATAGCAATAAATTCATTGAAATCAAAGTTACTGCTGAAAACGGCGATGAACGTATATATAAAATTAGAACTTTGCCTTTAAATTTTCCGAATGTAATTATTAAGAAAAAAACTTCCCCTGCTGAGGGCTATATATTTTTAACAAATTTTTCTTTAACATCCGGATTCTGGCTACCGATGGGCAAATTTTCAGTCATTATTGATAATAATGGCAAACCCTTATACTATAGGAGAGAAGTTCTTGGCTCGGTTGATTTTAAAAAACAGCAGAATGGTACTTATTCTTTTTTCTCTGCCAAATATGTTAAAATGCCTGAAATATTTGGTGAATTTATTACTTTGGATGCAAATTTTAATACATCTTCTACTT
>CAZEHW010000066.1:0-13310 GCA_964511865.1 uncultured Hyphomicrobiales bacterium
AAAATGATTGAATTATGAGTAAGATTTTTAATAAAATATTTGGAATTTATTTAGCGGTGATTATACCTCTTACAGGAATAATTTTGTTTATAATATTTGATATTGTTCATGACCATTATATTACAACAATAACTCAGGATTTAAAAATGCTGAATTATTCTGTTAAGGACCAACTAAGCTCTTATATCATTGCAAATGATAATGAAGGTTTACAAAAAAAAGTAACACAAATAAATAAAAAAATCCAGGCAAGAATTACTGTTATTGATTTGGAAGGAACAGTTTTAGCTGATTCTGATGAAGATCCTGCTGCTATGGAGAATCATGCTGCACGAATTGAAATTGCCAAAGCTATGTCTGGTAGATTTGGGAGTTCAACAAGATACAGCACAACAGTCAATAAGAAAATGTTGTACGTAGCTTTACCATTTTATCAATTTAAAGATATTAAAGTTGTTGTTAGGGTGAGTTTATATGTTGATTATATTGATGAGCTATATAGCGAACTTAGAAATAGAATCCTACTGTTTACTACAATTATTATATTAATTTCAATAGTCATTCTGTATTTCTTTTCAAGAAATATTACAGGTCCAATAAAAGAATTGGTCTTAGCTTCACAAAAATTTGCAGGAGGTGATTTTAATTCTAAAGTATTTATTAACAATACTGATGAATTAAAAGAACTGGCAAACAGCTTCAACAATATGACCGAAAAAATCAGAGACCTTTTTGAAAATCAATCAATGCAGCAGGAGGAATTAAAACGAATAATTAGTTCGATGCAGGAAGGTTTGATTGTTTTAGATAAGGACAATAAAATCGTTTTACACAACAAGAGTTTTCGTAAAACCGTTAATGCTAATGACATCAACGACAGGTTCTATTGGGAAGTTTTAAGGGATTCTAATGTTCAAAAACTTGTTGACAGAGTCAGAAAGAAAAGGTCAAGAAAAACTGCAGAAATTAAACTTGATAATATTTACTATCTATGCAGTGCTAATTATATTCAGTCAAAGGATGAAATTGTCCTTATCCTTTTCGATGTTTCTGAAAGAAAACAACTTGAGGAAATGAAGAGGGATTTCATTGTTAATGCTTCACATGAACTTAGAACTCCATTAACAGCTATTCATGGATTTGTAGAAACAATGGAAAACGAAAGTCAGGGTAGTTCTGATAAATACCTTGAAATCATTAAACGACATACTTCAAGACTGATTGCAATTGTTGAAGATATGTTGACTATTTCTAAAATGGAAGATGATAGAATTCAAATTCAAATCTCCGAAATAAATTTTAAAGCTTTGATTGAAGATGTTTTAACTATCTTTTCAGTAAGATTAAAAGAAAAGAAATTGAAAATATCTTACAACATTTCAAAAGGCTTAGAACAATTTAACGGTGATTTTGTCAAAATTGAGCAATTATTTATTAATCTTATTGATAATGCTATTAAATATACTCAATCAGGAAACATCAAAATCAATGTTGACGATGATGATGAAAACCTTATTATTCAGGTAAATGATACAGGAATTGGCATTCCTCAGCAAGATTTAGAAAGAATATTCGAAAGGTTTTATACTGTTGATAAGTCCCGTTCCAGAAAGAATGGTGGTACAGGATTGGGGCTTGCAATTGTAAAACATATTGTAAATTTACATAAAGGACAAATTGAAGTTAAGAGTTCCGAATCGAAAGGTACAACTTTTACTGTCAAGCTTCCAAAAGAAAGCTGATAATTAATTTTAATATTTTTCATAATCAGAATTTTTTTATTCATATTTTATTGATAAATTGTTTAATTGAAAAATTAAATAATTTATTGATTTGAGTAAAATTTCATTTCTTATATTATTAATAATGCTGTTTATTCCTGTGGTCAGTCAATCACAGGAATTGGATTATGATTTTCTCGAAAATATACTGGAGGAAATTTCTATAGAGACAGGTTCTTCACCTGAACTCGATGCAATCGAAAGGCTATTGGAAAACCCTGTTTATCTTAGAACAGCTACTATAGAGGAATTCTTGCAAATCCCTGGATTTACGACATCAGAAGCACGAACTATAATTCAATTAGCCAAAGATGATACTGCCTTAAGTCATGAGAAATTATTTGTAATTATTGAATTAAGCGATGTGCAAAAGTATTTGTTAGTATTATGTACAACTTTTGAAAAACCATCATCAAAGGATAATAAGCTTTTTTGGAGAACCAGATACAAGGATTATTTAAACGAACCACGTGGATTCACAGAAAATAAATTTGAAGGTGATAAACTGGATTTGTATAATCGCTTGACAGGTTATTATAAGAATTATTCTTTTAATTTGTTAACTGATAAAGATGCAGGTGAGCTATATCTTGCTGACCATTATTCCGGTTATTTCTCAGGAGAACTTTCAGGATTTAAATTTTTATTAGGTGATTACTATATCGAAACGGGGATGGGGAATATTCTTTGGAAATCATTTCCAGTTGGCAAAGGTGCAGAAACAATTTATCCAACTCTACAAAGAGGGAGTGGAATCAGAGAATATCGTTCTTCAATTGATTACCGACTATTTCGTGGAATTGCAGTAGAGAAAAATTTAAATATTTTTAATAATAAAATATCCTTTTTATTCTGGTACTCAAATGCGAACCGAGCCGGAACGATAGATAAAACAGGGGAAAATATTGAAGCAGTTTACAGAGCAGGTTACTATAGAACAGAAAGTGAGATTTCAAAAAAGAATGCTTTTCAAGAAGTTCTGATTGGAGGAAATATAGAATGGAAAAATGAATTTATCTCTTTTGGTTTGACAACAGTGCATCTGCAATACGATAAAGAGATTTTATCGGAATCAAAGTATGCTTTTTACGGCAAAGAAGGCAATATGTTATCTCTTTATTCATTTTCAGATTTCAAAAATTTTTCCATAGGAGCTGAATTAAGTAGTGATGCCAATGGGAATGCCGGATTTAAAACCGGAATTCAATATAAATATAAATTTTCGTAGTTTTACTCCGAATTTTCGTTCTCAATACGGATATAATTTTGGAGAAAGTTCTGCACCAAATAATGAATATGGATTATATTCTGGATTAAAATACAAAGGAATAAAAAACATCCTCATGTCAGCTTATGCCGATTTTTACGCTTCATATGCAAGAACCTATTATGTCCCCGAACCCATACATGGAATTGACTTATTTTTTCAGACTGACTGGAAAATAGATAAAACATCAAAAGCTTTGATAAGATTATGTTCGGAAAATAAAACTGATGTAATAAATATCAATGATACCGGAAAAGTGGTATATCAAAAAGAGATTTACAGAGTCAGGACTGAATTTGAGAATCAATTGTTAAAATCGTTGTCATTGAGAATTAGATTAGAAGCTAATCTAATTGGTTTTGAGAAATTAGTAAATGAGGAAACAGGAATTGCCGGATTTGTTGAATTTAAATGGGAACCCTTCGATTTTTTACAAACAGGATTCAGGTTCTCAGCATTTTCAACAAATAGTTTCGAATCTGTAATTTATCAATATGAAATGGCAATGCCGGGTTATATGACAACAGTACCCTTGTATGGTGATGGTTTTAGATATCTTGCTTTTTTAAAAATAACACCAATTAACAATATGGATTTATGGTTTAGATACTCCATAACAAAGAAGAATAATGTTGCAAGTTTGAGTAGTGGATATTTAGAGATTTTAGGGAATAGAGACCAAAGATTGATGATTCAATTAGATTTTAGGTTATAAATTATCGCGTAACTTTTTAACAAGTCCATTTAAATATAAAGCAGGGTCAATTAAGGACTCAGGTCTTCTTTCTCCAAAGAAGTTACCTGCCTGATATGGTTGGACGATTGTTACCGGTGCTTTATATAGTTCGAGATGTAGCATTGATATCTGGTCTTTTTCTGCCATTTCCTGAATATAATAAGGGTCCTGATATGAAACAGCTTCTTTATTGATTACTTTACCTAAAGTCCCTATAATATGCCCTGCATCAACAAAATCGCCTGTGTGAACAAAAATCTCAGATAATTCAGCATATTTAACTAATATTTTTTGATTAGTTTTTAAAATAACATAATAAGTTTTGTCCCAATAAGAATTATTCTCAGGGCTGGTAAATATTCCTTTATCTATAATATAACCGCTTTCGGTAGCGACTACTTCCGAGCCTTCAGGAGCATGAATATCAACCCCGCAATGGAATCTGTCACCTCTGTCCTCCCAAAAGGAACCGGATTCACCATTACGTGGAATTGTTTTCTTATAACTATTTGGTACAGGCCAAACTTTCATTTATCTAATTAATCTATATTTAATAGTCAATATCTATATAATAACACATAAAATGCTAAATTGTTTCAATTAATAATAAAAAATCCTAAAATAATAATTTAAATTATTCAAAAATACTCATTTTTTCAGTAGTTATAAAAATATGAATTTAATAGTATTTGCAACCAAACTCCTGTCATATTTTATACTACAAGAGCATTCACTCATCTTGATTTATAAAATTTTTCGACCTCCATTATAAATCTCTTACCTATTGGTTCAGAAAATTTATTTGTTATTTCCAATCTTTCGGGGTGCCATTGAACAGCAATCATAAAAGGTTTGTTTTCTTTATGCTTCCATTCATAAGCTTCAATCAATCCATCTTGGGAATAAGCTGAAGCAACAAACTCCTCTGCCAGTTGTTTAACTCCCTGATGATGATTGGAGTTGACTTCTCCGAATTTAATACCACTTAATTCAGATAATAAAGTGTTTTCCACAACCATAACCTGGTGAAAACAATTTTTTGAATCTTCACATCTATGACTAATCAGAGAATCAAAATCAGTTGGAATATCAACAATTAAGCTTCCTCCATATGCAACATTCAAAATTTGTTCTCCTCTGCATATGGCAAGAATAGGTAATTTTATTTCTTTAGCAAGTTTAATTATTTCAAATTCAAGAGAATCTCGTTTCAAATCTATTTCGCATCTGGCTGTGTCGTATCCTTTGCCATATTTTACCGGGTCAACATCAGGACCACCTGTCAGAACAACACCGGAGCATTCTTTAAGAATTTTTAATGCTTCTTCTCTGTCCATATGGTACAAATCAACATACTCTATATCAGAATTTATTTGATTTAGCCATTTTTCATAATTCTCATAATGCTCCGAACCCTTTCCTTTGGATAATGCAACTTTGATATCCGGTTTAAAACATGAAGTTAAAAGGGAACTTAATATAATGCCTAATGTTAAGAAAATAAGAGTTATTTTCTTTGCAAAATTATTTTTTATCATGATTTTTCCTTATTATACCTTTTATAATCTCTTTCAGTTCATTTTCTCCTTTTTCAATTTTAATAAATATCGGGAATACCAATACATCAATATTATTAGAAGCAAAAATATTGCCAAATTCCTTCAATTTAACTGCATCCTTTTCTGTTGTTGCCAAATAATTGATATTTGCTTTTCTGCATTTATTTATAATATACTCAATATCTGAATTTTTGTAGTAATGATGGTCATCGAATACTATTTCATCTAACAGATTGTAACCCGTTGCTTCAAGCATAATTCTGAAATTTTGTGGTTTGGCAATTCCACTGACAGAAACAATATTTTTAATATCTGATAGAAGAATTGATGAATCTTTTGATTTATCTTCAGAAATCAAATATGGCTTTCCGTGAACAACTTTTAAATTAAGAAGCAATTTATCTTCTAATAATTTTTCAATTTTATTTTTTTTAATGTCAATATTTCCAATTAAGCCGATAATATCAGCCCTTTTGATTGATTCAAGAGGCTCTCGTAATCTGCCTTTTGGAATAAGATATGGATTTGTGACAGTTTCAGAATCTATTAATAATATATCCAAATCACGGAATAATTGTCTGTGCTGATAACCATCGTCAACAATAATGCAATCAATATTAAACATACTTTCTGCTCTTAAGGAACCAATGTACTTCATGTCATGTGCCACCACAGGAACATTTAGCGATTCAGCAAGTAATATCATTTCATCACCACCGGTTTTAGCATTTGTCAGGATTTTGATGCCATCAGATACAATTACCTCACCCTTGCTCTTTCTCTTATATCCTCTGCCAACTATTGCCGGTTTAAAACCGAGTTCTTTAATAATATTTGTCAAAGTTTGAACAAATGGAGTTTTTCCCGAGCCGCCAAGAGAAAGATTACCAACACTAATTACTGCAGAGACGCATTTGTGAATCTTATTCTTTCCAATGTCGAAATTTTTATTCCTTTTAGTTACTGCAAACTTATAAATCTCTGATAATATTTTTTTCATTGTTGTATATTAATAATTTCAAGAATTTAAAATTTTAGTGCAATTCCATATCATCTCATCAATATATTCTCTTCTTGCATCTTCAGGAATACTGCTTATTTCAGATATCGTTAAAGAAATTTTAGAAAAAGGCAGTGGCAAAGCGAAATTATCCCAACTTTTTTTAAATTCATATTTACACCTTATTTTAACATTGCAAAGATATAATTTCGAACCACTTCTCTGTGAAGCTATTACAGCACCTGGTTTAAATTCATGGATAGGTCCTTGTGGTCCATCGGGAGTAATTAATAATAAATTATTTTTTGCAGTATCAACCATTCCGGCTAAAGCTTCTTTATTTCCTTTAGATGATGAACCTCTTATTAAACTATATCCCCAGTCTGTTAGCAAATCTGATAATATTTCTCCATCCTTGCTTTGGCTTACAACAGCAGTTGGGTTTTGATTAGAGAAATATTTCCATACAGGCAACATACTCCCGTGCCAAAAAGCTACTATCCCCGGAGCTATTGGGATTGTTCCAACTAATTTATATCTCCATGTTTTGCTAATAAGATTCAGCAATAATCGGGCTATTTGATATTTGTAGCTAAGTCTCATCTTTCTTTCAGAAATCCCAGTATCGTTTCTGCTGTAAATTGAGATGCTCCTTTTGCACCTAACATATTTTTTATTTTAATAAATTGCACCTGTTGTGAATTAAATTTTTCTTTATCATTTGTTAGATCGGATAATTCATGAGATATCAAATTAATATCAATTTCACTTTGAATATATTCATTGACGATTTTTCTTTTTAATAAAATATTAACCAGTGAAATAAACTCAAGATTAACTAAGTGCTTACCTAAAAAATATGAAATAGGTGAGGTCTTATAAACCATAATGAAAGGTATACCGCAAAGAGCTGCTTCCAGATTAGAAGTACCTGTTTTGACAATTCCTGCTTTTGATTTCATCATTAACTCAATAGAATCCTCATATAATATCCATTCCTTATGCCGGTTTAAACAAGTCTTGTAAACATTTTGGTTTAAACTTTTTGAACCTGCTATTCCAATTTTAAAATCAGGATTGATTGTTAAATATTTTTCAGCAATCTTCTCCATAATCGGTAGATTATGTTTTATTTCCTGAGTTCTGCTTCCCGGAAGTAATGCTATTAAGTTTTCACGTGTATCGTAATCAGGAAAGCCTCCCTCAAATATTGGATTATCAAGCAACGGATGTCCAACAAATATTGTCTTAATGCCATATTCAGAAAAGAATTCTTTTTCAAAAGGAAAAACAGTTAACAATAAATCAGTTCCTTCGGCTATTCTTTTCGCTCTGTTTTTACCCCATGCCCAAAGTTGTGGAGCAATATAGTAAATTACAGGTATTTTATTTTCTTTTGCAATTCGTGACAATCTGATATTAAATCCGGGATAATCCACAGGAATAAATGCATCAATATTTTCATTTTTTAATATATTTGAACATTGTTTTAATACTTTCTTAAAATACCTATACTTTTTAGCGACTTCCCAAAAACCGACTACTGACATTTCTTCAATAGGTGCAATTGATTTCAAACCAGCTTTGGACATTTCTTTGCCACCAATACCTATAAATTCAGTTTCGGTAGATAAACTGTAAATTGCTTGCATCAATCTTGATGCATGAATATCACCCGAAGGGTCGCCGGCAACTATGAAAAACTTTTTCATCTATTTTATTTTAATAAATAATTTAACTAACAAAAATAAGTATTTTAAATATAATTCTCTGTAAGTTTTCAAAATTCTGAATTTTCATTTAAATTAAAATGTTTTAAAAAAATTTTAATAAATTAAATCATTTTGTTAATTTTACATAAAATATAAGATTGTTCAAATTACCGGAGTTTGAAATGTCTGAAAAAAGAATTAGTGACCTTTGGCTTAAAGAGGACTGGTGGGCTATTTGGCTCGCATTAGGTATTATAATTATTGGTATGTTGTTCTTCTTCTCTGGGAGCACTATTGGACCTATCGCAGTGGAACCACCCACATGGGGCTCTTTCAATATACTTGCCGAGCATTTATCTGCAAATTGGTATTGGTACATAGCACAATTTTTCATGTGGCTTATCATTTTTTCAATTAGCGTTAGAATCATGGGCTTTAAAGTAGCAGAATATATTCCAGGATTTTTAATTGTTTTTGTTGTGTCAGCATTAATTTTATACTTCTCTTCATGGAAATATGCGAAGGAATATAACTTGGAAGCACCTTTGGTTGCTCTGTTAGTTGGATTATTTGCGGGTAACTTTATTAAATTGCCCAAATGGCTGGATACTTCATTAAGAACAGAATATTATATAAAAACAGGAATAATTTTACTTGGAGCCACGTTGCCTTTTACATTGATTATAAAGGCAGGACCTATCGCTTTTCTTCAGGCAACCATTGTTTCGGTTTCTACTTTCATGACGATATACTGGATTGGTACCAGATGTTTTAAATTGGATAATAAATTCTGCTCGGTTATGGGAGCAGGTGGCTCCGTATGTGGCGTTTCTGCCTCAATAGCCGTTGGCGGTGCAGTAAATGCAAAAAAAGAAGCTATATCAATAAGTATCTCACTTGTTACTATCTGGGCAATAATTATGATTTTCTTTTTACCCATAATATCAAAAATCATGAATTTGGATGCCGGTGTTGCAGGAGCATGGATTGGTAATTCCGAATTTGCCGATGCAGCAGGTTTTGCTGCAGCACAGGCAATAGGCGATGAAAAAGCTATAAGAGCTTTCACACTTATGAAAGTAATAGGTAGGGATATATGGATTGGTATTTGGTCATTTATTTTAGCGATTATTGCAGTAGTCAAATGGGAGAAAAACGAAGCTTCTGCAAGTAAAGTTTCAGCTATGGAAATTTGGTGGCGTTTTCCAAAATTCGTACTTGGCTTTTTTGTCGCTTCTATCGGTATTACATTGATTTCAGCGAGCTATTTAAACAATGACACTTTCGATACTGTTTTAAAACCAAATCTGATTGAACCAATCAAAACTCTCAGAACCTGGACGTTCATTTTTACTTTTCTTTGTATTGGCATGACTACGAGATTTAAAGAACTGACTAAATTCGGCTGGAAACCATTGGCGGCATTTACTGCCGGTGTTATAGTAAATGTTATTCTTGGATATATGCTGTCGAATCACGTATTTGTACACTATTGGACCGAAACGATAAAGTAAAAATGATAACTTTCCGAAAGTTTTAAACTTTCGGAAAGTTTATCTTAACTATGAGATTTGTTATAAACCTTGCTTTTAACTAATTTTTTATCTATCATAAAAATCAGTATTTTTGTTAATATTTTATTTGGTATAAGGGGGAATTCATGAAGCGAAGCACCTTGTCAGTGCTTTTAATTTTATTCATAGCATATATTTCGGTTTATTGTCAGGAAGATGAAACTCCTGAAAAAAAACCTAAATTTGGCTTATTCTCTCATTATGGATTGAATATCCATACATCCGATTTTTCAGAATTATCCGATATACCAAATTGCTGTAATGACAATATGAGTGGTTCAGGTTCAGGTTTTTCTTTTGGTGCTTTTTATGAATATCCTATTGAAGATTTATGGGGATTGAACCTTCGGCTTGGTATTACTGATTTAGGAGGTTTACTTACACAGGAACAGAATTTTAGAGCTATGGTTTATGACCCGGCTCTTGACGACTTCAAAGGAGTTGACGGAATTTTTGAATATAGATTACAATCCTCTCTCAGTGCTTTAGTAGCCCAACCTTATGGATATTATCAGATTGAGGATAATCTCTTTGTTCTTGGTGGATTTGATATTGGGATATATACCAATCAGGAATATGATTATATAGAAAAAATATTAGAACCTAATTACGGATATTTTGACGAAAATAACCGAAGCAGAACGAGGAATGCCCAAAAAGGTAATTTTACAGATGCTTCAGGTTTGTATTTTGCATTGTCATTAGGTGCTCAGTATCAATTGAGAATGAATCAGGATAGTTCTTTATTTCTTGCTCCTGAAATATTCTATTCATATTTATTAACACCTATAGTTCCAAACTCCGGTTGGAATGTTCATTGTATTAAATTTGGTGTTTCGGTAAAATATATGGAACCGCCGCCGCCACCACCGCCGCCACCACCGCCGGAACCACCAACGGAAGCACCTTTTCCGAGATATCCTAAACCTGTTAAACCATCAGAAATCCTGGTAAAAGTTACAGCCGGTCAAATAGACAGTTCGAATACTGTAAGCGGAGATATTGATATTAAAATCGAAGATTTTGTTACTCATTTCATGAGCCCATTGCTAAATTATATTTTCTTCGATGAAAATTCTGCTCAGATTCCTGAAAGATACGAAAAATTAAAAAGTGATGAAACTGATGAGTTTCATGTTAGTGATTTACAAAAGCTTTCCGGTCTTGAAACTTATTACCATATATTAAATATTACCGGATTAAGATTAAAAAATGACACAAATGCTACAGTTACATTATTAGGAACAAATGCAGATATAGGAGACGAAAAAGGGAATAAAGAACTTTCTGAAAACCGTGCAAAAACTGTTAAAGATTATCTTGTTTATGTTTGGGGGATAGATCCCAAAAGAATAGAAACAATTGCCATGAACTTACCAAAACAGCCCTCTGCCAAAAATGACCCTTCAGGGCAGGAAGAGAACAGAAGAGTTGAAATCATTTCCGATAATATAAAAATCATTGAACCGGTCATTGTTGAGGACACAACCAGAACCGTAGCCAAAACAAAAATACGGTTTTATAACAATGTGAAATCTATTACTGCAATTAAATCATGGAAATTGTCAATCAGGCAAAATGGCTATATTCTTAAAGAATATTCGGGAAAAGGTGATGTACCAAAATCAATTGATTGGGAAATTTCCTCAGATGGTAAAGATGCTCCAAAAAAAGGAGGCTTCGTATCTTATGGGATGTTAATTGAAGACGAATTTGGTCAGATTGAACGTTCTCCTGAAAAACAGCTTCCTGTAGAACAAATGACAGTCCAAAGAAAGAAAATCGAAAAAAAATATGACAGGGAATATGAATATTACAGCTTAATTCTTTTCGATTTCGGAAAATATACTTTACGAAAAGAACACAGAAAAGTCTTGGATTATATAAAGAACAGACTCACTCCCGAATCAAAAGTAATTATCACAGGACATACTGACATTATCGGTTCTGAAGCATTTAATAAAAAAATCTCCACAAAGAGGGCTGAAGCGGTTGCAAAAATTCTGAATATACCCAATGCAGAGATAATTGGTGAAGGTCAGGACAACCTGCTTTACAACAACACTCTTCCCGAAGGCAGGTTTTATTGCAGGACAGTAAGGATTAATATTGAAACAACTATTATTAATCAATAAATTAAGTTTAATGAGTTTTATTGTAGGAAAAGGGAAAAGGGAGAAAGGAAAAGGGATTTTATCATTCTTGTGAAAAAAGGAATCAATTAAATGTATTAACTTTACATATTATAATTGCCTTAGACTGTTTAAACCCATTCCAAAAAAACTAACGACAAACGACTACCCTTTCGCTATAAATGTTTTCACCCGACTGCAAGACAATATTATAAATCCCTTGTGGATAGACGTTCGCATTATCGTGTGAGACGTTCAAGTTGAACGTCTCTACGTAATCCCCCGGAAATTTGTATTCGGTTTTCAAAAGGGTTTGGTTGCCTAAAATATCTGTCAGGAAAATATTTATTATGCCTGCCGTTTCGATACGGTAACGGAGGTTGATAGCACCTGATGTTGGATTTGGATAACAAAGGACTTTATTTTGTTCTACTTTTATGTCATCTTCAACGTCAGTAATATTGACAACGCCTCCTTCTTTGTAAACTACAAGCCCGAACATATTATTTGTGAAATTATAAAGAAACCACTTGTTACCATATTTGTCAACTCTTATCCCCTGTGGACTCGCAGGCAATGGAGTTTCACTTCGTTTTAAATATTTCCAATTAGTACCGTCAAAACTCGCAACACCCCATTCATCTCCGGTTCTCGAATCTGCAAACCAAATAGTGCCGTTTGGCTCAACTGCAATTGCCCTAACTAAATAAACAGGACAATTATAATTTTCGTCATACAAAGTCCATTCATCGTCTTTCATCCGAATTGGCCAAGAAAATGATGCTATCCATATATTATTATTACTATCTAAAGCTATATCCTTAATATAATTATTTCTAATAATAGAATTCGAAGTATCATAGACTGCCCATTTATCTATATCGAATTTTATTAATCCTTTATTCATAGTGCAAATCCACTTGGTATTGTTCTTATCAATAAATAGTTTTGTATAAAGCTCTCCAAGTAAAAAATAATATGTAATGTCATAATATGTCCAAGCTGAGCCATCATAACTTGCTAAACCATTTGAAGTAGCTACCCATATTATATTATTCCCATCAATTTTAACATCCCAAACAGTATTGGAAGGGATATCAGAATTTGATGTATCAAACACCGACCAATTATCATTTGCAAATTTAATTAATCCCTTATCCTGGCTTGCTATCCATTTATTATTATCTTTATCAATAGATATCTTATAAATTTCATTTGCAGGAAAATTTAAATTTTTTGGCTGATATAATAACCAGTCTTGCCTATTAAAATGAGCAAGTCCACCTTCTTTTGCAACAAGTGATTGTGTATAGAAAACCAACCAAATATTTTCCTCGTAATCAAAACATAAATCCCTAATGTTATTCCATGGTAAAGGAGTAGAATCTTGATTGAAAGATATCCACTCTGGTGATTGAGAAAAAACTATATTACTGAGTAAAAATAATAAAATTAACTTAAGTATTTTCATATTTTTATTTCCTTTATAAATTAATAAATAAGGATTGTTTCCAAAAAAGAAACAATCCTATCTTAAATTTAACGATTA
>CAZEHW010000066.1:13320-15236 GCA_964511865.1 uncultured Hyphomicrobiales bacterium
GTATTGGTTTTATTCTTGCTCCAAGAGTAGAGAACGATTAATAATCAATGGTAATATCTTTTCAAATTTATTAAATCTGAACCTAATAAAGTATAAACCCGAAGTAAATTCTGATGTACTTAAAACAAAAGAATTCAATCCTGATTGTGACATTCCTTCATATATATTTTCAATTAACTTTCCATTGCTATTGTATAAATCAATATCGACTATCAAATTTTCTTTTATATCATAATTAATTGTAACTTCATTTTTGGAAGGAAATGGTAAAAAATAAGCAATAAAATCTTCATTTGTAGAATCAAAATTATTCATTTCTATATCTTCTTTTTTCTTATAATACCCGCCGGGACCTGCCTCACAAGAAAATTCAAAACAACATAATTCACTTAAATCCGAACCATACAGACAAATAGTCAAAGGCATTGAAGCACTACCCTCAATTAACATTTGAACAGGAAAAGTTCCGAAAGGTAAAAATCGAGGCACATCCATCCAGTTAATATTGTTAATTTTATAAACCCAACCCATATCATCAATTGCTGAAATTTGATATATTTTACAATCATAATTTACCGAAGGATTAAACAACAATCTGTAATATCCATTTTCCTGTAAGTCACATGACACACCATCAATAAAATCCTCTAAATCGCAACACTTACTTTTACAACTGTCAAGAGAAATAGCTATACTTTTTGAACAACCCGGACCACCTGTATATGAAACAAACTCAATATTTATTATATAAGGTTCATTTTGAGTTAAATCATCTTTTGGAATACATAATGTTAATTGGTTTAAATCACCTGTTTGATTAATAGGGTCTCCGGTTGGAGAAACCTTATCTCCATTAGGTAAAGTTACTACTACTTCCGTTAGTCTGCAATTTATATCAGGTAAAATGTTCGGGGGTTTACAATACTTGAATTCAAGCAAATAACAGCAAGGATTATTTTCTATAGGTATGACCGCGAAATCAGTCAGCAGTTCACAACAATTTTTTTTGCAGTTTACGTCAAATTCCCATTTTTCTACAGGTTCACAACTGTCATCAATTTCAAAAGTAAATTTATTTTTTGCTTTATCATTTACATCCCAGATACCATTAGGATTTCCATAAGGATACTCCGGACTAACGCAGATTCTACCAAAAATATAGCCGTCTTCTGAATTTGTTGGTTTAAAAGTTGAATCTCTATCAAACCTAAAGGTTTTATGACCATCGGAAAAACCAAAATCTGTCATATCCCACAATCCTGATTCAAACCAAATATCATCAGGTGGGTAAGATGCACTATCAAAAGTCATTTTAATACCATTCGCAGTAAATGCACAAGGTAATTTGCTCATAAGTTTCAAATCATAACAACATTCTTCATTTTGATTCGAATCTGTTTCAACAGGAATTAATTCAATATTAAAAGCTTCTTCCATCTGGTAATCATCACAGGTACATTGACATCTTATGTCAATAGTATTAGTACAAATAACTGAAGAAGGACTGTCCCCATATACAATATTTAACTTATAATTTCCACTAAATTCATTAACGCAAAAATCAATACCATCTTCAAGTTTTGTACCGGGTTGTAAATCAACGACATATACACCAATCTGAGAAGTATCATTTTGGTCATGTTCAAGTTCAAGTTTAATTGAATTTATATCGCAAGCATTAGAATTGCTGTAAAAATCAATATGGTAACAGCATTTATTTTCCTGCCCTTCTTCGTAATTTTCTTTTAATGTTAAGACAGTTTTAAAATAATCATCAGTACAGTAACAATTTTTTGTTGGGATACAATAATAATTCTCATCTAATACAATTGATGTATCTTCATGTATATCAGGTCTAACAGATTCAACACCTGTAACTAATTTGAAGCTATCTTTAATATCAGTTCTTGTCAAAT
>CAZEHW010000067.1:0-15207 GCA_964511865.1 uncultured Hyphomicrobiales bacterium
AAAGAACATAGTCCAATTGTTGAATTGCTTGCGGATGTAGGTCATTTATATGTTGAGATGAGAATATTGATTTTATACCGAAGTGCCTATTTTCCTTAGCCAACGAACCAACATATTTATTCCGTAGTTCGGTGCTAAGGTCATCAAATATAAATATATATTCTGGTGCTCGGTATTTCCCCTTTTTATTTGATTTCTTTTTTTCGTCTGGGGCGTCGCAAATTATTACGGGGGTCGGTTCTTCCCCTTCATCATCTCCGTCATTCTCGTGGTTATTCATAAATATTTTAATTATTTCATCCAATTCATTCGTTTTCCCGTTCATGATAGATGTATATGGGACAACAGTGATGTTCTTCTTTTGGAGATATTTTTTAATGGCTTCCCAGCTTTTATCATTATTGACAGTTCTAGAGAATATTACCACAGTTGTATTATCTCCAGCACATTCCTGTATTATTTTCTTTATGCAACATGTTTTTCCAGAGTTCTTTTTAGCACATAAAAATATATTGCTATGTAATTCCTCGAATAATTGATACCCTTGTGCCTTTCTATTATCTAATGATTTCGTAAATATTGGCTTTACGACATGGTTGTTAATTCGTTTTAATTTAAATCTGGTTTGCATCACCTATATTATTACATTAGTTTTTGTATTTTATGAATTCAAGCATTATATTAATCATTCCAGTCCTAGCATCATCAATTATTGGATTATTTACATTATCGGTATATAGGATTTTAAAAGTGTAAACCCCATTAATGGGCTTATTAATTTCTTTTGTATAACAGTCGGATACTATACTAGAGCGCGCTATTATGCCGATATTCTCACTCACAATATCAGAATATACTGTTGACCCTGCATTTGTCTCATTAATATCGTCAGTATTATACATTATGAGTTTAACATTCATAATATCCGGAATAAAATCAACATTAATTGTTGCCGAAATTGTTCCAGATGGATTTAACACTTTGCTTATAATAATGTTCTTCCTGACAAGTATATTCATTTATATATTCAGTATATAAATAAATTTTAAAAAATAAATATATTTAAAGAACTGAAAGACCTGAAGGGCCAACAGTCATAATTTTTTGACATACTGCAAAAGAAAAATTTCGCATGTCTCCGGTAGTAGTCATATATATATCCCATTTATTCTCAAGAGTCAAATCAAGCCCATTCGCTCTATTATCTGCATTACTGTCTGCGGATTCCTCTGGGTCCATTACTTCAGTAAAATCGTCGCACCAAAACCAATTATATTGGTAAATATTGCTGTTTTGGATTGCGGAACCTTTAAGACGTTCTTCCATAAGCATATAATCCTGATATTGTTTTACATCGACATTAAACTCCTGTAATCTATTGTTATTAAGCATAGTATAAAAACTTGTGCATTTCGCACCCGCTACATTTTTGTTATCATATTGTAGGTTCAGAGTAGTCCCATTATTAAAAATACTGTGATATACTTTTTGCAATCTTGCGCCATGACCTCTATTAAATCGCAATGATACGGATTGAGATGTTCCCGTCAAACTTGAAAGAGTAGAATGAACATAAGGGATTAGGATAGACATGCCTGTCGATTCAACTTGTGATACAAGATTATTAATAATCGCCTGATTTTGTTCTCTAGCAAGAAATAACTGCAAATTATTAAGGGTGAACAACCCGCCGGGGGTAGCTGGGGCAGTTGCCCCAGTTACAGGGTCATTGGCGGCGTCCGCCGTCCAATACATCTGGTCCACTCCGTTCCAGACAATTCTCAAAAGAAGAACTTCCCCAAAATATAAATCTTTATCCAAATTTAAAACAGTATTTTTGAACTGTCTCAATGGGAGTTGTACACGAAATGATAAACTGCCTGTGTTTGTGGCTGCAACGGCATTGTCTCCCTGCGCCCCAACAACCAAATATTTTGGTTCGGTATAACTAAGAGAAGAAGCACTAGCATCATACCTATACGACACTGTGCTAAGTGAATTATTTCTTTCTAGGAATTGCATTGTTCCGATAGTGTTGGCCAATGCAACCTTTACATCCTGCGTACTCAGGGCGAGCAATTCATCGGCACTCGTTTCCGGTTTTAATACTGTTTTTGTATAAGCATCTGAGTAGTTAAGATTACACAGATATACTCCAGAACGGTTATATAGTTGGATTTCTCGGATATGAGTTATAAGGTCGTCGTATGCCCAGACAAATTTTGTATTTAGTCCTGGGATTTGAAAATCATAGGAAATAACCGAACGAGGCAAATTAAAAACACTTACGGGAATCTCGAAAATACTCTCTTGGCCTCCTGTTTTAGTTAAATTGACTGTTTGCCCTCCTGTCTGTTGAAATATTCTACTCATTCTATATGATGGATGTGTGTAATCCACTTTAGAATAGTTCAATTTATCAGAAATTTGCGAATCCATTTTATAATATAACTAAAGAGAAAAATCTTTATTCATCCTCCAAAAGCTTCATTTTTATAAAGTCCTTCAATACGTTAAATAAATTCTGCTTCTTATATACTAATATCGTCATTTGCCAATTTTGGCCATTCAAATCTATTGTTGTCGCATTCTCATCGGTTAAATAGAATCGGAAAGAGTTCGCAGTATTACTTACTAGGGCTTTACTATATGCCTCCACACTGGGATTTAAAAATACTATGTTGCTATAGTCTAATGAATCAAATGTAAATATTTCTTGGAGAATATTGTCCGTCCCATTACTCGCAATATCTGACCTAATAAATAGAGTGTCCTCCTTTTGTAATTTAACAACATCGACAGAAGTTAATACATCCCCGACAAAATCGTATGATGTATTTCTATCGAATCCAAGAACCTCATGAAGTATATTATTAACAAATGTTAAACGGGGTTGGGACATATTACCCGACACAGTAAATGTATATAAACCAGTCTCGGGGTTGATTGATGTGTTCGGGACAGAAATAGTATAAGTCCATCCGTGTGGGCTATTCGTGTTTAATAATAATTGTGTTTGTGCCATTAGGGAAGACCTGCTATAATTACCAACTGGGAACGTTATCACTTCATCAATTCCGTTCTCCGTTAATATCATTGTATTGCCACCGTCTGGAATTAAATAATATGATTTAGGTATTGATGCCTGTAATACACAGACGCTATCAAATTCATTGTCTCGTCCCAAGTCAATACTAAATGAGAAATCGCTATTAGTCCCATTTATTCGGTTGTCGCTATCAATATAAAAAATCTTACTTTTCTCTATAAATGACATTGTCTATTATATATTAATCTATTAATATAATTTTATTTATAGATTAAATTACATGTTCATTCTCCTTTGTGATATCAAAATGTGAATTAGTTTAACTATCACAAGATTAACATATATAGAAATAATATATTGTATAGTTTTATATAATGGATTCCGAGGATATTGATTTTTTGCTTTACGACAAGAAAGCTAAACCAGACAAGAGAACGAACACATCCAAGAGAAACGCAGAGAAGGCAAGACAGACCAAAATGGATATATTTAAAAAGAAACAAGAAAGCAAAAAGAAAGAAAAAGAGAAGATTCAGAAGGCTCTCCAATTGTATGAAGAAAATAATAAAACGCCAGACGAGTCAGAAGGTGAGGAATTCACAGATTCATCCGACGATGAAGAAATTGTAATAAGGACAGTGCCAAAGAAAAAGAAAAATGTTAAAATTAAGGGAGAACCGGCAATTATTAATAATCCCCAGACTGGTGGAGATGATTTGAAAAATAGATTAGATGGACTGGAGAATATGATAAAACAAATTACGGCACCAGTTAAACAAAAGCCCAAGAAACGAAATAAAACAGTTATTAATATAAACGCACCTGAAAAAAAAGCAAACCCCAAGGCCCAAGGACTGAAGGAGAGAATGCTTATTAAACTTTAAAAATCTTAACAATATTTATATAATGGCCAAGAAGAAAACTAAGAAGAAAACTGTTAAAACCACTAAGAGAAAGGTTATAAAACGCCCACCTAAAATATACATGGATTCAAGGGGGCGATATATTAGACTCGGAGGCAAGAAGGTCCGTATTTCCGACGGAATCAGCAACAAGCAGATTGTTAATATTGTATTAAATGATTTGTCAATCAATAGGAAACGGAAGAAGAGACGGAAGAAAATAGACAAGAAAATAAAGGGGAAATTTGATGAGTTAAAACCTTCTTCTTTTGGCGATACTAAGGAACGGAAATATATTATTTCTGATTTATCCCAGCCTGATATTAGAATAACCACCCCGAAACTAATTAAAGCAGAAGTAGAACGGAATTTATTGGGGCCCCCGAAACCTGATATACCAAAAATAGACAGAAAACATCCGGCAATCCCGACGCTAACCACCGGCCAACCCGTTCCGGCAATTGGAAACGAGGGATGGAATCAGGAATTAGGCGATGTTATTGGGAACTTGCGGACTCTTCAGCCACTTTCCGGCCCGAGGGGTGAAAAGTTATTTACAATTGCATTCACAGAGACACAGAGGGATGCCATCGCGGGAACTATTGAAAACGAATTAAAAGCGAGAAAACTCGCAGAACAGAAAGCAGAGGAAACCCGCAAACTAGCAGAACAAAAGGAAACCAAAAGCAAACGAGTAATAGAACAAAAGGAGAAGGAAATAAAAAAAAAGGATGCAATTCTCCAGAAGAAAGAGGATGAAGAAAAAAAAAGGAAAAAAGTATTAGTTTATGAATATACAGATACGGGAACACTGAACACATTAATATCCCGATATAATGCACTTCTGACTAAATTCGACGAAAACGACCCCAATATAATAAAAAGAAGGGAAAAAGGAAAATCAGCCCAAAAAAAGGGAAAATTGCTTAATCAAATTTTTGACAAAGGTATTCTAGATAAATCGTGGTTTGAGAACGATTTAATCAACGAAATAGATTTAAATGATGCAAAAGAATCAAAAAAAAGAATTCGCGCAAAATTGTTATCTATGGGAGATATATTTTTTGCGGAAGTAGAAAAAGAAAAAGTTCTTGAACTCGTTGAAAATATAGAAAAGGAAGAAGTTGAAGACCCCGAAGAACTCAAACAAATTGAGGAAGAATTAAAACAACAAATAGAACCAATTGAAGAAGCCACAATATTGCCAGTGATAGAGGAGGAACCCCTTGAATCAAAGGATAACCCACCGGAATCAGAAGAGGAAGACCCCGAAACAACTGGCTCAGGCGATTCTAACAGAAGGGGAACAACAACAAGCCAAATAAATAATATTATGAAACATTTCCCCGAATATGTTGGAACTTATGCAATGGACCAGATGGATTTAATTCCGGCCAAGGATGAGATGGGTTTTATTATTAACCTAGATGATTCCACTCAACGGGGTTCGCATTGGGTTGCATGTTATATATTAAATAACGATTGTATTGAATATTATGACTCCTACGGCCGAGACCCCCCGAAGACTTTCATGGATGACATTCAATATATTATTTCCAAACTTAAACCATCATCATATATGAAATTTAAAATAAATAGAATCGTGGACCAATCAGCGACATCTGACAATTGTGGATATTTCGCCATGAAATTCCTAGCGGATAGATTCGCCGGAGTCCCATTTAAGGAATGCACTGGGTATAATATGGTTAAGGGAGAACTGGGGATTAATGTTGTGAAAAATAAATTAAAAAAATTTCGATATATATAATATATGGATAATATTGATAACAAAATTGTCAGTGATATGATTCAGAGGCTTCTCACTATTAAGGCCAGCCGTCCTTTAGTGCCTTCTGATATACGGAAATCATATAAGTTTGCTACAACTGTGAAAAGTCAAGGTTGTAAAAAAAAATTGAATAAAGAGAAATTTGAAGAATGTTTATTTTAAGGCAATCCAGCCATGTGCGTTTAGAACGCACTACGTAAATGTTCGTTTTTGGCCGTTCTGACCATGTGCGTTTAAAACGCACTTCTATTTATTGCGTTTATCTGATATGTTAAAAACTCTCAGATAATTGTTTAACGATTGATTTAAATCAGGTTTATTCCACAAGACCCACCAAGACAATGCGCCCGCGGTTAGGGGTTCATCATATCTATCATATGCATGCCTTCGTTTATAGGCCCTCATACGATTTATATTTTTGTGTATTGTAAAATCTTCCGCATTCTTTTGCCCGAAGTGGATTGTTTTCTTTCGTTTCCCATCTATTCTAAACACTGCCACATATTTCTTTGTTGGCCGTTTGCTTCTCTCGAAGTTTATCAATTCAATCATATATATAACATATGTATATATGATTTTCCGCCAACTGACTGCCACAATATATTATGTTCTCGTTCTTCTCCCCTTTTCTCCCCAAAATTTACATTGTTAGATTGTTAATATATGTTTTAATTCCAAATAATATAATTCGTCTAATGGGATTAGATAGAAATCGTCTAGTTTTGTTATAATTATGACCATTATTATCCCCCTTAAATAACATAATATATATATGGTATTATACTTTTATAATAACGGTATATATATTATATGTATATATATGTTCTTTTTTTTTTGAGAAAAAAATAATGTCAAAAATAAAAGGATAAGAGAAGATAACAATGTCAAAAATAATAAACAACAATGTCAAAAAAAAGGGTATGAAGCATTATAATGTCATAAATTCGTATGGTTTTAAAGACTTCGCCCAGAAGGTTGACCCATTGAAAATTTCCTAAATTTGGGGAAATATTCATATATACATATGATAGCCACTTTTTATAAATGGGTATGAATTTTTGGCATTTATGGCAATTGATGCCTTTTTTTTGACATTAAATTTTTGACATTATTAAATACATATATATAAAAATGCGGTATATATAAATATAAAAATATATATATATATAGTATAAATATGGATTCCGAACAAGTTGAAACCCCTAAAATTATCCCTTCTAAAGTAATGTATATTACCAAATCGGGAGAACAAAAGACATATACATACGACGCCCGAAAATATTACGCCCAAAGACTGGCCCATTTGAAGAAGAAACGGGAAGATAAAAAAAAGGAAAATCCAGAACTGAATAGACAAATGTATTCACGCAAGAAGATTATTGAAAATTTGCATGGTCTAACGCAGAAACAAAGGATGGAAGTCCTTCAATTCATTGAACATATTCGAAAAACCGAATAATTTTTTTATTATTATAAAAACGCGCGTTTATATCTTCAAAAATAAAATATAATATATATATATCATATATTATGTTGGTTAAAAAATACGAAGATAAAATCGGCGTCGAACATCATCCCGTCATCCTACGATACAATAGCGAAAAAGCTAAATGGGAACCTAAAAACTACGACTTTAGGAATTTCCTCAATCCTGCTTTAATCAAACGATTAAAAAAATTGAAAGACACAGATATACGCGACGGAGATAAAATAATAAATTGCGGAAACACTTACAATATCCACCGCATCGATATCGACAACCTAGAAATATTTAACGAATATTTTAGCGATTTAGATTATTTCGCCGATATTTCCAAATATCCACAATACTTATCTAGGAACAAACGTTTACCACATATATATGTCAAGTTCGTCAACATAGTTGGAACAAGTCCAATAAAAGGACTCAAATATAAGGACGGAGATAAATCAAAAAGTTTTGTGGATTTATTAATTGGCCAATCCGCATGGTATAAACAAGACGAGAAAATGATAAATGAAAAAAATGAGATTCCCACAATGGATTTCAGCTTAATACTAAAACACTACAACGCGAAACATAAAATGAAGGAACTCGCTAATTTTAAAAAGGAATCTCCCGAACGTGAGAAAAAGAAACAAGAACGAGAACAAAAGAAACAAGCCCGTGAACAACTACGAAAAACAAAGGAAACCGCCCAAAAGGAAAAAAATAAAGGCTATGATATTAATAAAATTACAGAATTATTGAATAGCTTAAGGGAACATCGGTATAACGTATATGAGGATTGGATAAAAGTGGGTATTATTTTACACCAAACAGCAGATGGCAACGAAGAGGATAGAAAAATATTATTGACTGCTTGGAAAGAATTCTCGAAAAAATCTAAAGATTATAACGAGAACGAATTAATAAGTAAATGGGAATCATTTAAAAATGGCAATTATGACGATTTAACCCTTGGGACACTTTACCATATGGCGCGAGAGGATAATCCAATAAATTATACAGAAGATTCACATCTTATTACATTGATTGAAGAACTAATTGACGACGTTCTTGGAATAGAGGAACATATGGCGAGATTATTGCATCATGTTTTAAAGGATAAATTAGTATGTGCCGAACAAAATCCTAAGCCTATGTGGTTCTGGTATGAAAATGGTATATGGACCCGCCAAAAGGGTGATAAAGTAATCCGCATAGCATTCACGAAACACGCACAGACCATATTGCTACGATATTATGAAAATTTTAGGACAATAACAGACGATGACCTTAGAAGAAAAGAGAAATTGAAATATATCATTAATACATGCGGACGGCCGAAATATGTTAATGGATATATCACACAAATGATTTGTTATTTTGGGGATGATAATTTTTTAAATATGTTAAACAGCAACCGTTATTTATTCTGTTTTGGAAAATACTCATACGATTTGAAAAAATGCGAATTTCGCGAAACATTACCGACAGATTTCTGTAGTATTCGCTCCCCTTTGAATATGGAAGATATTAATGATTCGGAAAATGAGACAGTTGTTAAAGTTATGAGGGATATATTTCCAGATGAGGAGGAATACTATTATTTTTTAAATAATATGTGTCAATTCCTTTGTGGTGCGAACATGAAAGAAAGATTTTATATATATAGCGGAACAGGTGCGAATGGAAAAGGATGCATTACGACATTTTTAAAATCGTCATTCGGAGATTATTTTTTAAGTCTATCTAATGATTTGATTACAAGCAAAAGAACAAAATCATCATGTGCCGACCCTGAATTAGCCAAATCACGATATACCCGTATTTTATGCTTTTCAGAGCCACAAGGGGCATCCCAGTTAAATAATTCATTTGTGAAAGAATTGAGTGGAAGAGACCTTATTTCATGCAGGGAATTATATAGAGAAAGTTATGAATTTCTCCCACAGTTCAAAATTATTATTCAGGTAAATACGTTTTCAATGGAAGACTGTGGCGACAATAGTATATATCGACGTCTTGAATTCCATAAATTCAGAACTTCATTTATTGACGAGGCCCAATTACAAGACCAAGGCGGGAAACTGCTTGATTTTGAAAAGTTATGTGATGAATCATTAAAGGACGAGGATTTTCTATATAAAATTAGAGGTTCATTTATGAATTTATTAATTAAACAATGGGAGAAACTTGCTAAATCCAATTTTAAATATCCAGTTCCTAAGACAGTATTAGAAGACAAGAAAGAATTTATTAATGATTCCAATATTGTGAAAACATTTATTGATGAAAACATTGAAAAGACTAATAGCAAAAACGATTTTATTACACTATCCGATTTATATGAAAAATACAGAGTATATTGCAAGGGATTAACTGACGAGAAACCAATTTTGAAAAAGAAATTTCTGCAAAGATGTAGCAAATACCTACCTGAATTTAAAGAACGGCATAGCTATTATATTAATGGACTCCAAAAACATGGGAGAAGTGTATTTTTAAATTGTAGATTTACCGATTCATATGTTGCGGAAGAAATTGACCCATTAGATAATGGTGTCTGTTGTTAAATATATGTGCGTTTAATTATGTTATTATTTTTTTGTTATAATAACATATGTGTGGAGGATGTCTAAAAATTTTAAATTCTAATATAGGAACTGAATATTTTCCGTTTGATGTCCAGCAGGACTATGTTCGAATGGAAATGTATACAACCATTGAACAAGTTAATTGTATATGTGGGCAAAACATAAACAATTGCTTTCCTATAAAGAACATTAGGACCGGAAAAAAATACATAATTGGAAGTGTATGTATTGAACAAATATTTACGGAAAACCCCGATTTAATAGATTACGCTACTAAAAAACTATGTAATATATGCAATGTCAAAATAAATATATCATCATTCGGCGAACATATCAAATCGCGAATTCATAATTTGAAAGCATTATATAAAAAATGTAATACATGCAAAACATATATCAAAAAAAATAAACAATCTGGCATTTGTAAGAAATGCAACCAGAAAAAAATAGATAAGGAAATGAATGAAGAATTAAAAGAATTAAAGAAGAAATATTTTGAATGTTCTAAATGCGGGATGTATTCAAGATATAAATACGATAAAATAATATCGTGTTATGTATGTGATAAATGAAAACATTTACATTTTATTTCTTTGCATATTATTATGCCAATAATTTGCATTGTCTTGTCGTCTATTGTTCTAGGGATTACATTGGTTAATCTTTATGTTAATACTAAACATCAAAAATGTTGTCTGCGATGTGATTATAATAATTGTCTCATGGATTGCCCGCGAAATTCTGGGTCTGGTTCCGGTCCGAGATTAAATATATAATCTGATATATATGGATACATCACACGAGCATACTAATGCGGGAGATTGTTCGGACTGCGAAGATAAAAATAAATGTAATCTCTATTATTTTGAATTACAATTTTGTTCCTTAACATGCTTTAATAACAAAGCTTATAAAAATTGTCCAATATGCGAATATAGGCGGGAACTTGTTTATTTTTGCAAAGATTCAACAATAGCCCGCGCGAATAATGTTATTGGGGAGCCTACAAATATATGCAACATATGCATTGATAAGCTTCGGGAACTATTAATTATAAATTCATAAAATATTGTTTTATATATATTATGAATTGTATTGAATGCAATGATAGGCATTTACATAAATTATTAACGAGGGACAATATTCTAATAAAAGATAAATACCGGAAATGTTTGAGGTGTGATTTACCTATAATAAAACTGAATACGAGATATTTGATTTGCCGGCCATGCTTTAAAATAGAATCGGCACAACTCAGAGATATATGTTATTTAAAATGTCCAGATTGTGGCGAGAAAAAGGCTAAGATAGGACATAAGACATGTTTCTCATGTTCTAAGGCCATTTTATGATATATAAATATGCTTAGATTTGTGCCTATTGTATCATAAATTTTAAAATTTATGATACAAAAAGCACAAAACAAAGGCAAAAAAAACCCTTTTTTTCGTATTTCGGGCCCCAAAGCCTTAATCAAAATTTAGATATAATTGATTCATTCCAACAGAATGCATAAATTTGTTTTCTATCTCCTTTTTTTCATTTTCTAGTTCCTTGATGGTCTTTTTTCCTTTATTCATTTCGGTGATGATTATGTGCCTTAACATACTTGTTGATATATTTTTCCCTGTTCGCTTTTTAAATATCCGGTTCATTATTTTGGTGATGCCGTTGGAGTTCATTGGGGTCTCCCTGTCTCGTTTAGTTAAATAATATCCGCTAGTGTTGTAGTGAAGCCATATATTTATTAATTTATTTAGGTCTTGGGGAACATCATATATTTTCGGACCCAGATGCGTGCTATTCTTAAAGTTATTAAAATAGAACTTTCTCCCTTTGCTTCCAACAACTAAATAATTATGTTTGTGTTTATTATTATCCCTACTATATTCGCCACGACTGACAACCTTCATATTTGCGAAGTTGTTGCGGACTGGAAAATTTAAATATGTGATTAATATTAATAGTTGCTGTAGTAATTCAAAATCCTTGTCCCCAATATTGGATTTCTTTTTATTAATTAGTCCCCTATGTTTAGCCTCCTTCTTCAATTCGTTGAAGACTTTAACTAAATCGGCATATTCTACCCAATTGGCCTCCTGCTTTTCTGTCTTCTTCTGTTCCTTCAAGAAATTAAAATATGTTTCATTCATCTTCTTCAGTTCGTCAGAATATTGTTTTATTAATTTGGTCATCTTCTCGTCTTTATCATAAGTATTCAAAGCGACCAATACGGACGTAAGTCTATTTTTTCGACTTGTTAGAACCTTTTCACTTTCAATGATTTTCATAATCTTGTCAAAGTCAAGAAGGAAATCAAAATTTTGCATTGGTTCATCTGAAACGTTTTTATGTATCTTCTTCAAATTAGACATGTATGTAATAACAGATGAATCCCTTATTTTGCGGGAGTCCGTTATTAATTTCTTTAATTTATCCATAATGTTATAGATTAGAAAATAATAATCATAAATTTAAATAATTAAACTTGTGATTAATGTGTTATATTAATCCCTAGGAAGGTCTTCTAAAATCTGTTCTTCATTTTTAATTTGTTCTATCAGAACTTTCCCCGCATCTTTCAAATTCTGCAGTTCTTCGTCATCCTGTTCCATTCGTTTTTTATGCTTTATTTCCCTTATTATTTTTGATAATTTACCTCTCAAGCGTGCCACCTTTTTTAATTGGTTGCTTCGTGTTAAATTTCTCTTTCCTTTATTTTGGGCCCTTTTTTTTGTTTCTTCGTCTAGCTGTTCAATTCCATAATAACGTATTTGGCTAGCGTCAACGCATTCTTTCGCTGTCCCTCGCGTTTTACCTTTTGGGATTTTTGTTTTGGCCCCACAATATTTATCCCCTCCACCTGATAGAACTGCATCAACAACCGCACCGACGTCTGTTATTCCCTTAGCTAGTTTCTCTAATGCGGGAGATAATAATCCATTCAGTTCTTGTTTAATGAACTCATCTAATCCCTTGATTTTATTAGCTTTGGTTAATGTAAGACAATAATCCTGACAGTTATTATTTACTGCATCATATCTATAAAAGTTAGAACCTCCCAACTTCTCAGACCGTTCCATAAATTCAGAGTATTTCATACCTTTGGGGAAACTAGTCGCGTCCTTACATTCATCTTCCGGCGTTTCTTTATATGGTTCTTTGGTTGGGATTGCTGTAACTCGTTGATTTCTCTCTGTTCTTAAATAAATAACATCTCCGTCCTTCTCCATTGTTAGATTCATAAATAAATGAAATAGTTTGTCATAATTTAATTTCGCAAGTCTTTCCTCTAGTTCTCCACCAATAAGGAAATTGAGAGCCTTGGTAATGAATGAACGAATTGGATGGCGACATACTCTAACACCAATTATTTTATAATCGCCGTAGTCATTCAATGCCTTTTTTAATGCTGGCGGACGAGACCCCAATACTTTGGCAACGCCTTCAGTGATTAATTTCTTTGTTCCTTCATATATCTCTGTCAAACCTTCTCCATCCTGTTCTTTTATAAATTGGTGTTTGATACCGTTGCATATTGCGCAAGTGCTTACCTTCATAAGTCTTCCGTTGGCTGTTCGTTTCTTTCCTTCCTTTATATCTTTAGTTGTTTTCTTACACTTTAAACAGAACATATATATATATGGTATATATGTTTTTTATAATAACGGTTATTATATATAATATATGTAATATGTTCTTTTTATTTTTGAGAAAAAAATAATGTCAAAAATAAAAGGATAAGAGAAGAAAACAATGACAAAAATAATGAATGACAATGTCAAAAAAAAGGATAAGAGTCATAACAATGTCATAAATTCATAGGTTTTTAAAGAGTCCTCCCAGAAGGTGGATGATTGAAATAAATATAAATTTGGGGAGAATATTCATATATATACATATATAACCACTTTTAATATATGTATATGAATTTTTGGCATTTCATTCGAGTGGTGTCTTTTTTTTGACATTAAATTTTTGACATTATTTAAATTATTAATTCAATAGAGTGACTGCGAACATATTAACGTATGTAGCCGTTATTACATTATTTCCTGCGAATGATTCACACCAAAGCTCTAAATAATCGTTAGTAGCAACACTTAAACATATATGCATCACGGCAGTGGTTGAATTATTGTTTGCATCAGTTTTTATAATAGCAGTTTCGTTAATAATTCCATTCTTGTATATGTAAAAAAGTAATGACGCGTTTTTTGTATCATCGAATGAAAATGTTAATGCCATATGTATTTTTCTGGTTCTGCTTGCGGTGTATGTTATTTTTCCGGCCGTTGTTATTGAAAACCCGACGGCATGGGCTACTTTTATATCTGTTCCAAAATTCACGAGTATGGGAGTGTTCGCGACTGCTGAGGTATTTGTATTATTTGCCATTGGTGTCGTCCTACTTCCACCATAACAATCAAAATGTGGCTGTGTTGAATATATTAAATCTCCACCTATTGAAACCGGTATATTTGTGGCGCCAATTGATACTGATGTTGTTGGGGTAGTTGTTCCTATTGTCATAGTTGTGGCCGTTCTCCCAATGATGCTATTCGTAGTTATACCACTGTTAAAAGTTGCGGTATTGCTACATGTTAATCCTGTGTTTAAATTTACAACTCCATTAAATGCGATTGAATTCGTGCTATTCGTTATAGTCATTACATAATTAGTTGTAGTCTGAAATGCGAAGGCATCATTAGAAGTCGCAAGTAAAGTTATGGGATTTCCAGGAGAAAATTTTAATGGATTTATGTATCCGAACGATGCATCTGCATACATATGCAGAACCCCTCCCGCACTAAAGCCTACCGCATTCGTGCCAATCCGATATATTCCTGTATCGGGGTCGCCGGTGAATGTATATGATGGATTAGAAGCGCTCCCGCCCGTATTTGCAAAAACGCCCAAATTGGTCGTAGTAATACCTGACCTACCCAAATTTAAAGCTGTCTGCGTTGTCCCGCCTATTGCGAGAGATGCAGATGCACTTGTGTCTATCGTATAATCTTTTAATTTTATCGTATCAACCACAACACCATTATTTAAAGTTATCTCCTCTATTATATCAGTTTTTAACGTTCCTGCAATTTCAACGGGTGAAACAATAGACCCAATAATAACACTTGTGGCATTAGTTGAACCAATTGATAAATCGCCACTGACGCTATCGAATGTATTAGAATAAAATGGCTGGAGTGATTGGGTATAAGTGCTTTTCACATTTAATTTTTCTGATGCACTCACGACCAAACTCAAACCCAATGACGCCGTATTTGCGATAAACATACCTGTATTAGTCCTTACACTATCCGCATATTGGGGAGAAGAAAAGGACGCCCCATAAAAGGGAGATACCTGCATAGGTTTGTAGCTTATTGTTTCCGTATTATTAC